>JAJYWA010000014.1:25505-35620 GCA_021791755.1 Actinomycetes bacterium
ACGACACGGAATCTCCGAGCGTGAGCCCAAGTTTGTGCCTTGGGAGGCTGCCACCGGCGTTCTGCCGGCGAGAGCGAGTTTGATCCCCCGCTCACGGATGTTCTTTGCCGCATTCGTGTCGGCATCCTCTTCATGTCCGCACAGCGCGCAGCAGAACGAGCGTCCATGACGGGAGCCCGGATCGACATTCCCGCACCCCGGCGCCGAGCAGGTGATGGAGGTGACAATCTGGCGCAACATCCGGGCGAGCTCGACCGGATGCACCTCGTCACGATGGCGACCTCGCCGGGAGCCGTCTCTCAGCGAAGCGAGCTCACTCCGAGCCAGCGGCGCATCCTCGGCGCTCTCGAGCTACCCGAGCCACCGCGCTTCTTCAACTTCACCCCCGTGCCCAGCGAGGACCGGCCACCAGCGCCCTGACCAGGGAGTCTTCGGCTCTCGGTAGTAGCACGAGCAACGTGTCCGTCGCGCTCGAAGCCCCTGCTCAGGGGCTACTTTTCAGGGTTCACCTGCCTAGCGTCTGCGGAAGCCCTGAAGGAGGTGGAAGATCACGTCGAGGATCTCACGCTTGACGTGTACCGCGGGTCGCCGCCTCGCGCGGCGCAACAGCGCGCTTCTCGGATCTGTGGCTGTATGACGTGCCACTCGGCCTCGGACAAGTCTGATGGGTAGCTTCGCATCTCCCAAGCCTGCCCAACGCTCGCTCGCGTTTGATGGATCTAGCTGCTGACAGTGAGCTGCATCGGCCGCAACCAGGTACGCTCTCAGAGGTACTGGCCAGTGCCCACCCGCTCGATGGCGCGACCACCGTGGGTACGCTCGCCAGCAGCTATCAACGTCCTTACGTAGACGATCCGCTCGCCCTTCTTCCCCGATATCTTGGCCCAGTCGTCGGGGTTCGTCGTGTTGGGCAGGTCTTCGTGCTCGCTGAACTCCTGGCGCATCGAGCTCAGGAGATCAGAGGTCCTGATGCCCCCCTCACCACCGCTGATCGACCGTTTGATGGCCAGCTTCTTCGCTCGCCTCACGATGTTCTCGATCATGGCGCCCGACGCGAAGTCCTTGAAGTAGAGAGTCTCTTTGTCGCCATTCGCGTATGTGACCTCGAGAAAGCGGTTCGCCTCATCGGTTTGGTACATCTGCTCGACGGTCCTCTCGATCATCGATCCGGCTGCCTTCGCTGGGTCGCCGCCACCGATCGTGGCAACCTCGGTCGAGTCCAGAGGAAGGTCGGTGTCAAGGTACTTGGCGAAGATCTGCGCCGCTGCGTCAGAGTCCGGCCGCTCGATCTTGATCTTCACATCAAGGCGTCCTGGACGCAGGATCGCGGGATCGATTAGATCCTCACGGTTCGAGGCTCCGATCACGATGACGTCCTTCAGGGCTTCTACCCCATCGATCTCTGCGAGAAGCTGCGGAACGATCGTCGACTCCATGTCCGAGCTGATACCGGTGCCCCTGGTACGAAACAGTGAGTCCATCTCATCAAAGAAGACAATTACCGGCACGCCCTCTGCCGCCTTCTCGCGCGCCCTCTGGAACACCAGACGGATCTGGCGCTCAGTCTCGCCGACGTACTTGTTGAGCAGCTCGGGGCCCTTGATGTTCAAGAAGTAGCTGCGCACGTTCTCGTCGCCGGTGAGCTTGGCTACCTTCTTCGCCAGCGAGCTAGCCACGGCCTTCGCTATCAGCGTCTTGCCACATCCTGGCGGGCCATACAGCAGAATGCCTTTTGGTGCTGGGAGGCGGTACTGTGCGAACAGGTCCCGATGCACGTACGGTAGCTCGACGGCGTCCACGATGGCTTCGATCTGGCTGTCGAGTCCACCGACGTCCTCGTAGGTGACATCAGGCACCTCCTCGAGGATCAGCTCTTCGATCTCAGGACGAGGCAGCTTCTCGAGCACCAACTGCGTGCGGGGATCGAGCCGGACCGCATCGCCAGCTCGAAGCGCGCACGAGCTGAGCGACTCGGCTATCTCCGCTACACGCTCTTCGTCCGCGCGCCCGAGAACGACTGCCCTCCTGCCGTCCTCGAGCAGCTCCTTGATTGTCACGACCTCACCAACAACTTCCTTGCCCCGTGCCATGACGACAGTGAGCGAGTCGTTCAGCACGACCTCTTGGCCGCGCTCCAATTCGGCGTCATCAAGATCCGGGTGAATCGAGACTCGCATCTTGCGCCCGCCGGAGTACACGTCCGCAGTGCCATCATCATTTCTCGCAAGAAAGGTCCCATAGGCCGCTGGTGGCCTGGTCAGTTTGTCGACCTCGTCACGCAACGTCGAGATGTGCTCACGTGCCTGTTGAAGCGTAAAGGTCAGCTTCTCGTTCTGTGCAATTGCTTGGCCCAGCTGAGCCTTCAGCTCCCCAATCCGCTCGATGAGCGCGGCTGAGCCCTCAGGCACTGCCGCGAGCTTGGCTCGCAGCGCAGCCAGCTCCTCTTCTGCCAGCTCTAGCCGCCGTCGAAGTGATGCTGCATCCGCTGCGGCATCCACCTGTCTATCCTCGTTGGCATCGTCGTCTTCGGACTCCAAACCGTCTCTCATCATCACCTCCCCTCCGCATCTGACCCTACACGGTTGCCCAAGCTTAATCACCGCCAGGCGGCGCTGCTCGCCATCGCGCGGCGCTAGTCAGCAAGCGAGCGCAGCCTCAGGGCGCCACTCTCCCGGTTCAATGGCCTGTCCGTAGACACACCTGCCCCCGGCGGCATACCCCCTGGCTTCCATCAAACCACCCCGATTCCCCTGAAGGCCGAAGCCGCCAGTCCCCTCGGGGTGGTTTGACGGCTGACACGTGGCTGTCGCAAAATACGCTCGGAGCACTCACCGTCCTGGGGCTTTGCACTCAGAACAGCCATTCTCAGGCCATTTTGCGACAGCCTGACAAGTGGACACATGACAGGGATGCGGCGGCGTTCGACGAGTTGGGCCACGACCTTTCCAAGCCGCGACGCCTCGATGTTCGCCGAGCAGAGCCGAAGTCTTTGCTGGCGGTCGCAATCGAGGCTGCAGACCTCTAATCGTGTCCATCAACGAGCCGCGGCCGAAGGTGTCTGCGATCCAACTGGCGCGCCGCTGGGTGCAAGAGCGCCTCGATGAGCAGGAGCGTGGCGCTTCCAAAGTTCCACGCCAACGCGATTGCCGGTACTGTATTTGCAATGAGCACTAAGTCAATCAGCCGGCTGCAACCGACGGTTTGCGGCTCCGAGCACCTTCGTGAACACCTCTGTGCTCGGCTGGCCCTCCCGGCGAGCATCCTGCGAGAATACGCCTCGGCTGGCGCCTGCTCTACAACTACCTCCGCCCTAAGAAAGCGCTGCTTGGCTCCGCACCAGCTGGCAACGCTAGCCAAGCCGCAGCTCGCAGCTGGTCGACGCCATCCCAAGCCGCAGCTCGCAGCTGGTCGACGCCATCCAAACAGTATGGAGCGAGCCAGATGAGCAAGACCAAGGCCGACCCGACCACCAAATCTGACCCGAGCAAGGCCAAAGCGGACCCAAGCACTAAAGCGCTTGTCGACGACTTGGTGCAAACGACGATTGCGTACCTGAAGCAGGAAACGCTCGGGCAACTCTCGGGGCTGCGAAAGCTTGCGGTGATGCGTCTCCTAGCCGCAATCTGCTTCGCCATTGGTGGCGTGCTCCTTGTCATCGCTGCTATCCGGGCGATGCAGACACAGACCGGAACGGCTCTAAGTGGCAATCTGTCCTGGTTGCCTTACCTGTTTGGCGTGCTCATCGCCTCAGCAGCAGCTGCAGTGATTGCGTGGCTTACGATAAGGACCCCTCGAGCTCGGGCGATGCCTGGGTCGCAGTCCGACCAACGCGCCAACCGGCTCAGCGATCACGACCACGACCACGACACGCTGGAGCCACCTGCACAGCAGCGCAGCGAGCCCAAGAAGCATGGACTCGCTGAACATGGAGCGGGACCCGCCGCAGAGCGCCATCACAGCGATTCCGATCAAGAACAGCACCAAAAGGAGACAACTGATCAATGATGAGCAGCGACATGCCTCGTCGCATCACACGCGATGACATCGAAGCCAAGCTCCGCCAGCTCGTGGGCCAGGTTGAAAAGCCACTTGATGCAGCCAAACCTGGCATAGGCGTGGGGGCAGTGGTGGCGGCCTTCGGTGTGCTCGTGATCGCGTACCTTATCGGAACCCGCAGGGGCCGCCTTCGATCGACCGTCGTCGAGATCCGGCGCAGCTGACGTGGCGACTTCGCTGACCAAGCAGCGGGAACGAGCTCCAGCTCTGAGCCATGCTGGGAACGCCAGAGCCAGAGCCAGAGCCGGCGCTACAGCAAGAACCAACGCCACAGCCGGCGCTACAGCAAGAACCAAGACCAATACCAGGACCAGGACTAGGGCCAGTTCTGTAGACGGAGAGGCCTTGGCCCGATCGCGGGTTTGCCCGACGGCTGGAGCAGTTGACCCCATCACCCTCGCCCTTCGGTCGCGGTGATGGATCGCCTCCTGAGGTCCCTCATCAACAAGGGGTTGCGCCGCGGTCTGCTCGGCAACAGCCCCTTGTGGACATTGATCGGCTTGGCCGCGCTCGCTCTACGACTCCTGAAGCGATCGCGAAGCCGCGTGGTCTTCTCCGAGAAGATACCGCTGGGCCAGCAGATCACCGTCCTTCATAGGCCAGCGTCCGCTCCGGCTGGCGAGGCATCCCAACCACACGGCCTGCAGCTCTCACAGCCCGCACGCCGTCGTAGCCTGCTTAGGCGAAGATCCGGCCAATATTCCCAGTGAGCGAGCCACTCGCTCCTGGAGATCACGTCGTTCTCGTCGACGCCAAACGGCGGCGCTACATGATCGTCCTGGCTCCCGGCGGCCGGTTTCACTCACACTCCGGGTTCATACCCCACGATCAGCTCATAGGAGCGTTAGACGGGGCGAGCATCAAAGCGAGCAACGGCTCCCGCTACGACGTCACACGGCCGTCGCTGTCCGATCGCGTGGTCCTAATGCCGAGAGGCGCCCAAGTCATATACCCGAAGGACCTCTCAGCTATCCTCATGGCAGCCGACATCTATCAAGGTGCGCGCGTCCTCGAGGCCGGAGTGGGCTCGGGGGCGTTATCGATGGCGCTTCTTCGAGCAGGAGCCGACGTCGTTGGCTACGAGATCCGTCCAGACTTCGCTTCTCGCGCCGCCGCGAACGTCGCGGACTTCATCGGCGCCGATGCTCATTACGAGATCCGGCTCAACGACATCTATGAAGGGATCGACGAGCGCGACTTGGACCGTGTTCTGCTCGACCTGCCTGAACCGTGGCGGGTAGTTCCCCACGCGCAGGCTGCGCTGCGCCCAGGCGGCATCCTGCTGTCCTACCTGCCCACGATCAACCAGGTGGCAACCCTGCACGAGGCTCTCAACCACAGCTCCTTCGGCATCGCCGAGACGTTCGAGGTGCTCTGGCGAACATGGCACATCGACGGCGCCTCAGTCAGGCCCGATCACCGCATGGTCGCCCACACCGGGTTCATCACCCACGCCCGTCTCCTGCACGACACGAGCCCCTCGTAACGCCAGCGCTTCAGACATAGAGCGGCGGCGCTATTCCGAGAGGCTTCAGCCGGCATGAACCTGGCCAGCCTGAGCGGTATCGGCAACCTGCTCCTCGTCCACCTCCGGATCAGTTGCAGCAGCTTCTGCGAAAAGCTCTGGGAATGCGCGGATGACCGCGTCCGGGTCGTTCACCCCCAGATGCTCGCGAGTTACGCGGGCAAATCCCCGCAGTTCACGCCCAAGCGTACGAACTGCCTGATGGATCGCCTCCTCGACCTCTGGATCCCATCGCAGCGGGACGAGCGCCCGAAATCGGGCAGCGGACCGAGCCCAGATCGAAGCACCCGGCCCTGGGGAGCCCGAAGTCACGCTTGAGGCTTTCCCCGAGAGTCCCATGGCCGCGACGATGAGACCGGATGCGGCCCGTACCAGGTCTTCATCGGCCGTGATCTCTATAACGCCTTGTGCTTCGAACATCGGCGTGAGATCGACTGCGAGCCAGTCTGCAAGCTCCATCGGGTCGAGGGGTTTCCGGTGGTGGAGATAGAGATGGAGAGCTCGATGTGTGAACGAGAACGCATGGCCTTCCATCTGTGCGCAAGCCTCACGGAGGCGATCGGTATCTGCCGCCCTGGCGGCCCGCCCAAGTCGCCATTGCTCGAGCCAGAAGGCGCCAAGCAGCGTGAGCGCGGCTGATCCGAGAGCTGCTGCCACGACCGCCCACGCGCCGTTCATCGAGGCGTATTCCCAGTCGGCCGGGGCCACCCCGACGGCGGGCGGTACGGAATTCCTTCCGGGGTCGGTGTGCTCGCGCTCGTCGCCCCGCTACGTGACGGGCAGCGTTCCCTAACCATACGCCACTGGCTCCTGCACGATGACACCCTCGATGACTTGACCCATCGGAAAGTCCTTCGAATCCCAGGTCATGAAACGTTCAGCCTTTCCCCGGATCGCGGACGACAGATGGATCGCGTCGGCTCCACGAAGCCCGTGCGAGCGCGAGAGCATCCGAGCGTGCCGAGCGTGCTGTCAACGATCGTCAGTCGACGTTGTTCTCCCGCGGTGAGCAGCTCGCGAGCAGTGTCCACCCTTCCTTCCTCGCCTCGAAGCCATGCCAAATAGACGTTGGAATCAAGATAGAAGCGAGGTGGTTCAGGCACCGCGCGTCCACTGCTGGTGCTCCACCGCCGTCCGGTCACCCGTGTACCAAGGAGCGATGCTAGTCAACTCGGCAACGCTTGGCACCCTGCCCTCCGCCTCGGTGAGAACAAGCGACTCGACCTTCACAGATGCGATCTGCCCGACGCGGTTGCGCGCGACGGTCCCGGTTGCCCGCACTTTCGATCCGAGATACTGGCGAACAGCCTCAAGCAGATCCTCCGGGAACGTGCAGCGCACAGCGTGCCGCTCATCAGCGTCATAAAGGCTGACCACACGTTGACGTCGCAGGTTGATGACGTCCAAGATTCCTGCAACGGATCCCAAGGCCTCGTCCGTCCCCTGGAACGCTTCGGCAGCATGTTCGATGATCTCGGGCGTGAGATGGGCTTCGTACTCTTCGCCACCAGGCGCGACAGCGGATAGGTCGATGCCCGAGACCCCAGGACGACGCAGGACTTTGCCCATCTCTTGGACACTCTTGATCGCGGGCTCCGAGAACCAAGGCGGCAATTCGGGTCGTTCTTCGAGGACAGCGAGGCCAGCAATAAGTCGTTCAGGGACTTCGCCAGGGATGTCTGCAGAGGGCGCAAGTACAATCCCAATGCTGCCGTTCCAGACGTTCATTACCCCCCACTTGCCCGGACGTCCTTCTCCCCCACGGGACGTTCGGTCGACCTCCTGCAAGACGCCCAGCGTGTGCTTCAGCACCGAGATCAGCGTGTCGGCCGCGATGGCTCCACGCTGGCCCTGGATCTGAAGCCGAACCTCGCTCATTGCAGCATCGTACTCCCTAGCTTTGACAGCAACGCTCGCAGGAGCCATGCGGCGCCTTCCGGGCTAGCCGGCCGTGGATCGGCATGCACCCTCACAAGTCGGAGATTGGTATCCCGCTCCCGTATTGCCTGACTAGTCCAATAACAAGCGAATAGCGGTCGACACCACTGGTATTGGTGTCATCGAGGCGGTCCGGGGTGACCTGGGGCTAGGACCGTACCCTGGGTGTCATGGGGCGGGACAACAGGACGCGAGAAGGTAGCCTGTTGTGGCGTTCGAACCGCAGTGATGTCGGTTTCCACGCGGGTCAAGCTGTTCCAGGGATCTCCCGGCTCGCGCAAGGTAGCTCGTCGCGGCGCCGGCCGCCAAAGAGCGTCGAGTGGTATTGGTAGCGAACAATAGTCGGTTGCGTGCTCGGAAGACGCGAGCCTCGTACCCGCCGTCGAGCACATCGCCCGTATGCTGGGAGGACCATGTGTGGACAGATCACCCTATACTCCAAGCCAGACCCATCGGGCGGGTGCTCGGGCGAAGTGTCGCCGGACCCTCATCGCCCGGACCCCCAAGCTGCCATCACAGAACCTCTGGATCGGGCCTTCGCCGAACACCGGCCCTTCGAGCCCGACGGCCGCTTCTTCGAGTGGCTGGCCTCATATCAGGCGAGAAAGCCGGCGTCCATGCTCACTTGCAGTGACAACCAGCCCGTTGTCTTCGCCGGGCTCCCGCAGCATTGCATGGTCGATAGAAAGCCGTAGTGCTCACCGACAATCGTCTCGATGTCGGCCGAGATCGGCATGCCGATCCACAACCACCACCCGGCCGTTCTCAGCACCGAACCGTGGGAGCGGCGGCGGCAGTTAGGCATGGGGCCCAAGAGCCTGCTGGCGATTGCCGGCTCCAGCGCAGGTCAGCTCAGGTCAAGGCCCCTCCGATCCCGAGAGACGAGAGCATGGAGACCACTGATGAAATACTCGACATGGAGCCAGTGGACGAGCTTCCCATTCCCTGTCAGGACATCGTCTGAATTGGTGCTCGATCACCGATGACGAGCGCCGAGGAACAGGTCTCGGGTTCCAGGGCCCCCATACCAGGGGCCAGCCCCAACACGTTGGTCCTTCTTGGCGCCGGCGCGTCCGTCGATGCCGGAGTGCCTACGAGCGAGGAGCTCCAGAAGCAACTCTGTCGAGACCTTCCGCCGCTCTACCGACACCTATCCGACCTGATATTCCCTACCGAAAACGACACCGCTGATCCAGAGCGCGTCTTCCGAGCGCTGGCCTTTCTTCACGCGCTGGAGACCGAAGGTCGACCAGTTGATCGGCGTGATGTCGTCGAGTCACTGGATGTCGCGCGTCTCGTTGGATCCTGGCGCCCCGATATCGCCGAGTTCCTTGCCGCCGAAGACCACACGGTGGCCGGGAGCATTACAGGTGAGGTCATCGACTCCCTTTGGGACGAGCTTCGAAATAAGCTGTGGATACCACCGTTACCCACGAGGACTTCCTTGCATTACCTCGTCGACTTGGTGTCGGCGATGCGCGGCCAGACGGTCGTCACGTTGAACTATGACAACGCGCTGGATTGCGTTGGTCATTTTTGCCTCGCGTTAGGATTCGATGATGGTCCCACCCCAAGAGACTGGGGCGCCGCGTTACCTGGGCAGTCCCGAGATAATACATTAAGGATTGTCCGACTCCACGGCTCGTTGGCGTGGCGACGTGATCGAGCCAGCGGGGATGTTCGTCCTGCAACCTACGATGAGCTCGTCGCGCTCTCGGTTGATGGCTACCGATCGTGGAACGGCGACACTCCAGGCATCATTTTTGGCGCCGGCAACAAGCTTCGAGCCGACGGACCGTACCTCGACCTCTACGCGGAGCTCCGTCGGGAACTCGCCAACACGAAGCAGCTCATCATAATCGGGTACTCGTTCCGAGACGAGCACGTCAACGAGGCGTTACGCCGATGGTTCGAAAATGCTGAGCCCTCAAGTGTGCTGCGGATCAACTGGATGGGCGATTATCTCCCAACCGTCGTCCAAGATTGGCAAAACAAACGAGACGACATCAGGATCCAGATGGTTACGGGTACAGCGGCGAAGTGTATGCGGAAGCTCGTTGCGCCAATCCCTCGACTGGCTGCTCCGTAAGATGTCGGGAACGATCGACCAGCCGTTAGCTCGCGGGCATTGATCAAGGCATTGGGAGGCTGGGCGGTCGCACAGTTCTTGCCCACGCGACGAGCGGAGAGCCTTGGCGCGTGAACATGCTCCGTTTGGCTGCCTTGATCCGACAGCTGTCGGGACGTTCGACGTTGTCAGCCTGGCGTCCAGCCGGGAGCATTTCGTCACTGTCGGCCTTCACGAGTGAGACGAGCGGCACGCCTGTCTCACTCCCCAGGCGGTCGCCGCCGCGGTCGGTCGTGGTCACGGGCACGCCCCCGATCAAGATTCTCGAGCTGGAGCGAGTGGCGGGAGCTCCTCGAGCATCTAGCGCAACAGCGACCGTGCGTTGCCTCAGCTCTCACGTGGCCTCACCACGTCAGGTACCCATTCGGCCAATGTCCGCCCATCGTAGGCAACCCTCTCCTCGCGCCGTACCTCGTAGCTCGGTAGGTTGGCGCTCACGGTGCGAGCTCTCCCTGGATAGCGACCGGC
>JAJYWA010000109.1 GCA_021791755.1 Actinomycetes bacterium
ATGCCCACGATCGGCTTGTTGAGCGGCTTCGCGCCCATGGATCCGTAGAAGGGAGCGTGGAAGCTGAAGATGCCGCCGTCGGAGGCGACCAGCCAGTAGCCATTGACCGGCGCTGGCGGAGGTGGAGGCGGAGGCGGTGGGCACGTGCCATATCCGTAGCCGTAGCCGCTGGTGGGCGAGTAGCCGTATCCGCACCCATTGCTGGTCGATCGGACCGTTTGAAACGGTCCGCTTGCCGTAGCAACCAGCCCTGCCAGCAGGAGCATCGACACTACGATCTGCACAGGCCTATCCTTCGCAAAGCGTAGCCAAACAGCTCGGCTGCGCCAAGCCTTACGCAACCTCATTCGATCTCCGACGATCGCTCACCCATAAATGTCACTGTAGACCTCCCAGCAGCTTGTGCAACTACGTTTCCCTGGTGTGACATGAGCGTGGGGCGCTGGAGCATCTGGCGGGGCTGACGAAGGAACCTTCTATGGACGCCCTCAGATCCCGTTGGTCTGGCAGCGGAGAAGAGGCGAGCGTTGAGAACGTGTGAACGGTTGTGTCTGGACGCAATTCGTGAGGTGGGCCGTGACTGCGATGAGTTGGCCCCGGGTCTGACCGTGCCCTGGCGCCGCGGCGCAGCGTCGCGGCGCAGAACTGCTGCCAGTGGTCGGGTGTCATTTATTGGCGAGCGTTGTAAGGTGGCGGGGCCGCTCAACGTATCACCTGATTGACGCGGGCGCGGGCGCGGGCGCGGTTGCGGCTGCTTGTTGAGCCTGGAGCCTGGGATCGGTGCGGTTGCCTAAGTGCACTGGATTACGTGAGTATTGTGGAGATTCAAGTTCAATCAAGGGAGGGCGGAACTTTGAGCAGCACCTGGCAGGGACCGGGTTGGTGGCAGGCGTCAGATGGCAAGTGGTATCCGGCGGGCCTGCACCCACGCGATGATGAGGCGGCGGTGGGTCCGGGATTGTCGGAGCCTCTAGCTCCAGACAACGGAGAGTCGAGTGGCGAGCCGCCGTTCGGGGGCTCGGTAGCGCCTATGGGCAATCCCGCCGATATTCGATCTGGCTTGCAATCGCCTCCTGGCGTGCAGTGGTCTCGTCCTGACCCTGCGGGCGCGCAGGCGCCTCCTGGCGCGCAGGCGCCTCCTGGCGCGCAGGCGCCTCCTGGCGCGCAGTATCCTGGCGCGCAGCCGCCGCCTGGAGTACCGCCCTACCCCGGGACGAGCGTCCCACCGCAGCTTTGGGCGGCCGCGCCGTACGCTCCAACTAGCGCCACGTTGCCGGTGATACCCGGTATGCCGGTGACACCCGGTATGCCGGTGACACCCGGTATGCCGGTGACACCCGGTCCTCCGAAACCCCGTTCGCGCAAGGCGCTAGCTCTTTCTCTGGCTTCGATCGTCATCGTTCTGGCAGCCGCCACTGGGAGCGCCGTAGCGCTTCTGAGCGCCCACAAGAGCCCAGCGCAAGCGCAGACCGGCTTGCTTGGTCGCGTCGCTTGGACGAATCGCTCACTGGACGTGGTTGGCGGGCCCGTGCTAAACGACGGCCGCGTTCTTCTACTCAATGGTACGCCATCAGGAGCTTTACAGCTGGCAGCGGTTGATCCAGTGACTGGCAAGGTTGCATGGAGGTTCCCGTTCTCACCTTCTGCGATCACACCTGGGGTGGCTATCGACCCGACCGTGATTGGGAGCTCGGTCCTCGATCTTGCCCCGGCGTCATCTCCTTCGAACCCGAACGTTATAGTTCAAGGCATCAACGTAGTGACAGGTGCGGTTAGCTGGCATGGCGCGGCGCCGGTAATCGTTACCGATGCGCCGGTCACATGCGGCGACGGCCAGGATTTCTGCTTCCCCGTTGCGCTGTCGTCCACCAAGACGGCGTTGGTGCTCTTGGACCCGAGCAACGGCATTGTGGTCGGTGCGGTCGGCGGGATCGATCGCAGCATGGCGAGTGGCGTCATGCCCGGTCAGGTCTCTCAAAGCACGCTCTGGCAGATGGACAGCGCGGCGTCTACGTGGGAGCAGCTTTCGTCGTCCGGCATGCCGCTTTGGATCAAGACCGTGTCGTCGTTGTTCGGAGGGACGCAGTACGATCCCAACTACGGCTGGGACATCGAGTATACGCGGAGCCTTGACGTGGGTTCGGTAGGAGTTGCTCCCATTGGCAACGCCGTCCCTCTGAACCAGTACAAGACTGTGGGCATAGATTCCGCAACCGGAGAGCTCCGCTGGAGCGATCCTGGCCAGTATCAGTGTGGTGGTCCATTGGCTGTCTTGAGCGCCCCGGTGATCTGCCAGTTCGCTGGTGCGGTGACGGCATCTGGCAAAGCGGTCAACCTCTCAGGAGTGACCTTGACACTTCATGGGTTCAATATGAACACTGGCAAGACGACGTGGTCTCAACCTGCGCTGAACGTGAGCGCACTTATCTATGCCACGTCCAGCACAGAGATAGCATTCGCTGACAGCTCGCATCTCGTGGTCCAGCTTCCGTCGGACAAGCGGGCAGTGTTGGACGTCCGTGACGGGAGGACGTCGCCCGTACGACCCGGTGAGGTCTTTTGGTGCCAGACATTGCCAATGTTCTCTCTCAACGCTGCCCCCGGTGGGACGTCCTCGGCGCAACAAGTGCAAGGCGTCCCTTTGTTCCATGCATGTTCAGCTAACGGCTCCAGGGTCACTGGCTTGCTTCCGACTCATGTGCTCGCGACTGCCGGGGTCGAGATTGGCGGGCTCTTAGTGTGGCCTAGCTCGCATGGCCTACGGGCTGCTCACCTTGGATAATCTTCGGATCAGCTTCGACGTTCTCAATTCTGGGCCGTGTGGATTTCGGATAGCCGAAGTTTGCCGACGATCAGGATGGTGAGCTTGCCAGAGCCTCCAATGTGAACGGCTACGATGAGATGTCGGAGCTCAAAGGCTCCAGGTATCTCACCATTGTCGCCGCGCAGTATACGTGTGGACGCCGATGCCCGTCATCGTGGGCGCCATCTTCCGAAGTTGATGTTTGACGCAGAGGGATGTGGAGAGGCCAGCGGAGCTCTGGTGTTGAAGGTGCGTATGCATTGGACGTAGACGTCGTGAGTATTTTGAGGTTGCGAAGGAACAGGTTGGTGAAGGACGGCTGGAAATGACCGCGAGCGATCGATCGTCATTGATGCTGAGGAAGCACCATGGTTTGGGCAATGACTTCTTGGTCGTCATTGATTTGGCGGGCTCCTCTCACCTGTCGTCACGGGATGCTCGCATTCTGTGTGACCGCCACCGTGGTATTGGCGCAGATGGCGTGATCATCTTGAGCTCTGGTGACCGAGCTACCGGTGACCGCGCTGCGGATGTGGTCATGGACCTTTTCAACGCTGATGGTCAGAGGGCTGAGACAAGTGGCAACGGTCTGAGGTGCGTAGCGCAAGCAGCAGCTGATGCTGGCCTCGCTGATGCAACTGGTATGTCAGTGATGACGGCGGCTGGGCTCCGTCATGTCGCCTACGTGCCTGGCACGGTAAGCGGGACGGGAGCCGCGAGCGTCGAGATGGGAGCTGCCAAGGTGGACGCGATCTGGCGTGGTCCTGCTGAAGGTGGCGGGGTAGATCGTGGGTCTTCCGCCTGGCCGCCAGCGTTGGGATCGCTGCGTTCCGTCTTCCAGCTGAGCGCAGGCAGGGCACGGTTCTCCGGAGGCGTCGAAAGCGGCCGAGCGTTCTACGCGGTGTGCCGGGTGCTGGTTGGCAACCCACATCTTGTGCTGTTCTGCGAGAGCACGGCGGGTGTAGATGTCGCAGATCTCGGGTCTCGTGTTGATGAAGCGACCGTCGGTGGAACGAACGTCGAGATCGTATCGGTGATACGCGAAGGCAGCGGACCGAGTGATCCGAGCACGCCGAGTGATCCGAGCACGCCGAGTGATCCGAGCACGCCGAGCACGCCGAGCAATCCGAGCAGCGAGCTCAGCATGGTTGTGTGGGAACGCGGCGTTGGCCGTACGCTCGCGTGTGGCACGGGATCGTGTGCCGCCGCCGCCGCGGGCAGGGCAATGGGTATTTCAGGCGATCTGACGAGGGTGTTCAATCCGGGAGGGGCGCTCGATGTTCAGCTATCGGGTGACCTGCGTGAACCTGACGTGGTCCTAAGTGGCCCGGTGCAGTACGTAGGCTCTGTGGAGGTAGATATCGACGCGTTGCGGTCTGCGTTTTCTGACCTCTCAGCTCCCGCCCTCGCGTTTTCGTAATGTTGATGGCGCACAAGGCGAAGCGGCCGGTGCTCGAATGCAGGTTCATGAACCAGCCCCGTAGGCCCATGAACCCGCCCCGTAGGTCCATGAACCCGCCCCGTAGGTCCCCGCCGGGAGCGCCAACGTCTCGGCCGCGTCCCCGCCTCATAACGCCATGACCCTCATAGAGCGCAGCTTTCGGGAGCGCATTGTTCTGGTTGGTGTGGTCTTCGAGGGACACAGCGTCGACCAGGTCGAAGAAAGCCTTGACGAGCTGGCAAGCCTCGTCGAGACGGCAGGAGCGGACGAGGTCTCGAGGGTGCTGCAGCGCCGAGCTCGCCCGGATCCTGCTACCTATGTCGGCAGAGGCAAGGTTGCCGAGCTTCATGAGCTGGCCGAAGAGGTTGACGCGGACACGGTGGTCTTCGACGACGAGCTCACGCCAACTCAGCAGCGAAACCTCGAGGCGGCTCTTGGGCGGACGGCGATCGACCGGACAGCGGTCATCTTGGACATATTTGCGCAGAATGCCCGCACTCAGGAGGGGAAGGTGCAGGTCGAGCTGGCGCTTCTGCGGTATCGCCTTCCCAGGCTGCGTGGTCGGGGGGCCGCTATGAGCCAGCAAGCTGGTGGGATCGGCGCCAGAGGTCCTGGTGAGATGCAGCTGGAGGTGGATCGCCGCCGACTGCTTCGCCGGGTTCACCATCTGGAGGAGAGCCTGGAAAGCGTCACGAGGGTCCGTGCCACCCAGCGAAGGGCACGAGCCCGATCACGGATGCGTGGGATCTCACTGGTTGGCTACACGAACGCTGGGAAGTCAACCTTGCTGAACCAGCTGACCGACGCTGGCGCACTGGTGGATGACAGGCTCTTCTCGACCCTCGATCCCCGCACGCGTAGGCTGCGGCTTCCGAGTGGTGAGTGGGTTTCCTGCTCCGACACGGTGGGTTTCGTTCGCAAGCTGCCCCACCAGCTGGTGGAGGCATTTCGCTCGACTCTCGAGGTGGTTCGTGACTCCGACCTCTTGGTGCACCTTGTGGACGTGTCTGTTTCGGGGTTGGAGACCAGGATTGCTGTGGTGAGGGAAGCGCTAGCTGAGATCGGCGCCTCCCGGGTTCCCGAGCTGCTTGTCTTCAGCAAGGCCGACAGCTGCGCTGGCTGTCCTGAGCGGCTGGTGCGGGTACTCGAAGAGCACTCGGGCGCGTTGGCGATCTCGGCGGTTACTGGCGCTGGGGCTGAGGAGCTGCTGGACGCCATTGCGGGCCGCCTTGCGGTCGATGGGAGGGTGCTGGCGCTTTCGGTGCCATTCGACCGGGGAGACCTTCTCGCTGCCGTGCACAGGGAAGGCGAGGTTCTTGGCGAGCAAGCCGTCGATGGCTCAATTCTGGTCAATGTTCTCCTAGATGAAGTTGGCCAAGCGCGGTTTGCTCACCTCCTGTGCCCGAGCAACCCGGCCGGTGGACAATGAGCGCTGCAGGCGCTGATCCGGCAGGGAGATCGTCGAAGGCCGTCGATGGCCAGCTCGCAGGGGCCGAGCCGGGCGGGCTGGCGGCCCCGGTCCCGGCCCCGGCCCCGGTGCCGACCTATCCTTACGAGCGGCTGTCCTCGCTGAGGATGGTGGCCGATCGCCATCCTGGTGGCGTTGTGGATCTCTCTGTTGGTTCGCCGTGTGATGATCCGCCTGTCGCCGTCCGGGAGGCGCTTGCGCGAGCCGCAGGAACGAATGGCTATCCGGCATCCGCAGGTAGCGAGCGCTTCCGCGAGGCAGCGGCGCACTGGATGAACCGGCGCTTCGGCGTGGACGTCGCTTCTTCGGACGTCGCGGCGTGTGTAGGCGCCAAGGAGCTCGTGGCCAGCTTGCCTGGGATGTTGAGTCCCTATTTCCCCGAGCGCGACACTGTGCTTTACCCTGCCGTCTCGTACCCGACCTACGAGATGGGGGCTCGTTTGGCAGGGCTGAGAGCGCTACCTGTGCCTATCGGCAGGGACGGTGATCTGGAGCTCGGAGCGATCTCATCCGATGATGCCTCGAGGGCGCTCGTGCTCTGGGTGAACAGTCCTTCCAACCCGACCGGGGAGCTGTCCGATCTCGCTCGGGCCGCCGCTTGGGGACGCGCTCATGGCGTAGCGGTGCTCAGTGACGAGTGCTACGTGGAGCTCACCTGGTCAGGCCCACCCCGCAGCATCCTGCAGCACGGGAGCGACGGCGTGATCGCGGTGCACTCGCTGTCGAAGCGGTCGAGTCTTGCCGGACTGAGGGTCGGTTTCTACGCCGGGGACCCGTCGTTGGTCAATCTGCTGAAGGAGGTCCGTCGGCACGCGGGGTTGATGGTGGCGGGACCCGTTCAGGAGGCCGCGGCCGTTGCCCTGGACGATGACGAGCATGTCGAGCTCCAGCGCTTCAGGTACATGGAGCGTATGGAGAGGTTCGTGGAGATCCTGGCAATTGTCGGGGTGGAGGCAAGGATTCCCCAAGGAGGCTTCTACCTGTGGGTGGACGCTGACACGATCCCGGGCTCAAGTCACGGGTCGATAGCTGCGTCGTCCACCGATTCCGGAGTACGAGAGCCGGGTGGGTGGATGCTTGCCCGGTACTTGGCAGAGCAGCTCGGAGCACTGGTGGCTCCTGGCGATCTTTACGGTCCGCAGGGCGCGGGCAGTGTGCGTATCGCCCTCGTACAGCCTATGGACCGCCTGGAGCTCGTGGCGCAGAGGGCAGCGAGCAGCTAGCTTCGTTGCGTGGTCGATGATCTCGAGGCTCAGGTCAATGATGCGTTCAGTCGTATAGCTGAGCTCGGTCCCGAAGACCGAGACGTGAAAGTGATCGCTGACCAGGCGGTCAACCTCCTCGACTCCGGCGATGCGCGGGTTGCGGACGTCGATGAGGCATCTGGGCGGGTCGTGGTCCACGAGTGGCTGAAGAAGGCCATCCTGCTCGAATTCAAGTTGTGTGGACTACACACTGAAGAGTTCGGTCCTTTCGAGTACGCAGACAAGCTGCCCCTCAAGAAGGGATTTGCCGCCTCGGGCGTCCGGGTGGTGCCTGGCGCTTCGGCAAGGTGGGGGTCGTTCTTGGATCGCGGTGTGGTGCTGATGCCGAGCTATGTGAACATAGGGGCGAGGGTTGGCGCGGGGACGATGGTGGACACTTGGGCCACGGTTGGTTCTTGTGCGCAGATCGGTGCAGGAGTGCACCTCGCAGGCGGCGTGGGCATCGGCGGGGTGCTTGAGCCCCCCCAGGCTGCTCCCGTTGTTGTCGGAGACAAAGCCTTCATCGGAAGCCGCTGCATGGTGACTGACGGGGCGCGGGTGGGTAAGGGTGCAG
>JAJYWA010000110.1:0-2393 GCA_021791755.1 Actinomycetes bacterium
TGCCTATGGGTGGGTCACTGGTCCGCACCGCCCCACGTCTCGTCGCGAAGAGCCGGTTAAGTGAACACAAGGCCAAACCGTTCGCGACCGCGTCGGGTCCACAGCCGCGCACCAAACCTTCCTGCGCAGCCCTGGGCATGCACTCGGTCGAGGCGGCGCCGGTTTTCCTCATAGAACTGGCAACCGGCTCGAGTAAGCGCTCGGTCCGGACCGTCGCGTCTGATCTGAGACTGGCGGTTCCCTGGTAGAAGGCGGCAACTCCGCGTGGGTCATAGCCCACCTCGACAGCGAGCGTCCGCGCGAGGTCCTCGTTGAGACGGCGGCCGGGGGCTTCGTAGAAGTGACTGAGATATCGGTGGCTCCGTGCGAGCCGTCAGCCATAGTGCCGGTCCTCAAGTTTCGGGATGCCGAACTTCTACGTCCTGACCAGGGCCCCGCGAATTGATCCCAGGTGGACCAACAACCGGGTTCCGGTCACCGCTTGCTGCGTTCCTCGCGCGGTGGCATGGGAGGTCGGGCCCGAGGCGCTCAGGTCGAGAAAAGCAAAGGGGGACAAGCAACGGCAGGACGGGAGTGGTTACCACATGCCGCAAGCGGGGAGGAGGTCCGGGCCCGAATTCACGGTCCCTGATCTCCGCATGGATGTTTCGGGGTTGACCTCTAGTACATTAGCTGGGGACGCGGGCAATATGAGTCTGGCGGGGGTGGAAAGTGTTGTCAGATGATGACGCTGATGGGCGGGAGCAACTCTACCGCTATCCCACGACTCTCACGGGCGAGCACCTTGAGCGGCTGATCCTGCAGTCGACGCCGAAGGGTGAGGTCGACACCCGCGAATTGCACATCGATTTAAGGAAGCTCTCGTACGCCGACTTCCTCACCGTCGGTCGCCTCCTCGGCGCCATTGAAGGGTTCGCTCGCCGCGGGGGCAGAGTGCGCATTTTGCCGCCCCCGAGCCGGGCGACGGCCGCAGAGGCACAACGGCTCTCCCAACCCACCACCCCTGCGACTCCACAAGAGGTCCGAGAGCGGCGAGCCAATCTCGCACGACTCATTCAGGCCCGCAGCCGAGTCAGCCGGTTCCTTGAGCGAATCGCATTTCTTCCCGGCCCACTTTGTAGTCACCTTAACGGGAACCCTGTCACGATCGAACCAGTCGCGAATCTCTCATCCCAAAGAGATCTAGCAGCCGAAGGGCGGGCGGAGCTGAACCCCCGAGCCGAGCCGAGCGAACTGATCGAGGTCGTTCCCTACCGCTGGCGCCGTATCGACTCCGACGAAGAGGTCGCCGTCGCGATAGCCCAGCTCAACACCGCTCTGGACGGGCTCGGCGTCAATAGACGCGTGCGGAACGCATTAGCTGAACTTGCTAAGAATGTGCACGAGCACAGCCTCTATCGAGAGAGAAGGATGCGAGCGGCTGCACCTCCTCATATGCTCTTCGGCGCTGCGGTGCGTGCGACTCCCGATGGCAGCTTCCTAGAGGTTCTCGTCGTCGATGGTGGAGTCGGTATTCCGGAGACCTTGGGACCTGCTTACCGTAGGAAGCACGACAGGAAGGGCAATCAAAGCGAGATCATTGCCTTCGCGTTCGAGCCGACGTCGACCCGTAAAAGGACGGTTGAGGGCTCGGCGCGTGGTCTTGCAGTAGTTGAAGGGGCTGTTAGGAACGCCGGTGGCAACCTCTGGGTGCGATCGGGCACCGGCGAGGCCGTCCTGCGCGATGGCAAGGTCATGCCCGTTGCGGTGCATGGTGGCTTCCAACCGGGGACTGCCTTCCTGATCTCAATACCGTTCGGAGCAATCGCACAAGCTCGGCCTCTGAAGCTCGAAGCCGATCTCATCGATGCGTCCACGCTTGATATCGAGGTGCAACTCCTTCACCGTGATGGTACGTCGACGCACCTTGTTTCGCTCATGCCGAACGTTCTCCCCGTGTCCCATGAGGTCTCTGTTGTCTTCGTGGAACCCGGATCTCTCCGAGAGCATCTTGAACGCGAGGTCGACCGGCAGGCAGAGCTGAATAGCGTCGTGTTCATCGCCTCCAGTGCCGGCCAGGGGACCCCGTTATCGGACCAACTCGAAGCGATTGCCTCAGCACGGACCGACGCTGTGGATGCCGCTGTACTCGTCCTCGACGGACTCGAACCGATAGGACTCCACGGGTCAATCCAGCCGACCGCGGCGCGTGGTCTCATTCGCGCCGTGGTGCAGCGTTTCGGCGACTACGTCGCCACGACGGTCGCTGCGGTTGTGGAAGCCGCACCCATGAGACCGCAGCGCACGTGGTCGCTCGACATCGCCGCCAGGTGGATAGAACCACGAGACCTGATCGTCGATCCGGTGGTTCGAGTACTCGCGCCCATGGCGTTGGCCTACAGGGCGGCTGAGCG
>JAJYWA010000110.1:2403-7305 GCA_021791755.1 Actinomycetes bacterium
TCGCTGAAAGCGCTAGCGCAGACGGCGGCGACATAGTGATTCGCGACGTAGTCCTTACTGATGCCGGCCTGTCTGATGCGGGACAGGCTCTCGCCGATTGGCTTGGCGCGCAATATATCCGGCGGATCTCGATTCCACAGGAGCCGGACGCCGCCCTTCTAGCCGATGAGATCGAAGTCGCGACGGTGATACTGACGTCCGTCATCCATGGAGGCGGATCCACTGCACCAATCCTACGAGGCCTTCTCGCTGGCGGCCGTTCGGCCATCGCCGTTTGTTGTCTCGTCGACGCCCGCCTTGACCCCAGCCGGGGCATGCAAGTTGCGGGGCATGACATCCCCATCGTCGCGGCATTGGTATCGTCCGCAGAGGTGGCAAAAGCTGACGCCTCAAGACTAGAGACCGAGGCGTCAGCTCAACTTGATGCCTGGCTCGATGGGACCCACGGCGACTCGTCTTTCTATGACGCTGTCGCGACTTCCCCAGGTGCCCTGAGCCTCGGACACTTCCACTCGGAAAATAGGGCCTGGATGTCGGCGTTAGTGACGCCCTCGGCGATTGCTGATCCAACGACCGAGATAGGCCGACTCATCATCGAGCGTCTTGCGACGGCAGTTCGCGCCGAGGTGGAGGTCATGTGTCCGGGAGCCAGGGTCAACGTCCGGGATCTCTCCGACGCTACGCTCCTGACGCAGCATCTTCGGGCTGCTCTGAACGACTTCACAGAGGTGGCCGACGGCGGTGTAGTCGTCCTTGTGGACTGGGGAGCGCTAACTGGCGAGACCGCGGTCCGCGGAGCATGGAGGGCAGCACAGCTAGGTCCGACAGCCGTGATCGTCGCCATAGGAGTGGACAGGTCTCACTATGGCGCCCATCATCTCCTCAACCGCAGCACGGTCCCTGTGCGCGTTACGCAGCCGGGGCGCCTGTTTGTGGATGAAGATGACCTTGAAGAGCGTCAGGTACGCGTGTCCTTTCTTAGCGCCGTAGCGTTCCCGCGCGACCACCGAAGCGAGGTCGACTGTCCGCTTTGTGCCACTGAGCGATCGCTCCTTCGTCTCCGCTCAATGCCCACCGCTCTAGTCGACTCGCGACTTCGGACATTGCGAGTCCGCACGGCCCACGACCTCCCGTATGCAGAGTCAATCGACGCATTCGCCTGTCCGATGCCCTCCGGTGACGTGCGGCGCTTTCTGATCTGGCGGGATATCTTGCACCGCGGCATGGACGATTGTGCACTAGCTCACGGAGTTGGCGTTCGGCTGAAGCGATCTCCTGGACTGCCCGCACAGGATCTGGTAGCGCTAGCGCGCAATCTGGTGCTGAACCCCGACTTACTGCGCCGACGGCCTTGGTCTAGCCCGCAATTCCGGCATGCACTAGCAGAGGCCGTGGGCCACTTCCTACTCTCCAATGAAAGTCTGTCAATCTCGTCAAACATGGCTAGCCAGTTGGTCACTGTGCTTCGCATGGCCTCCAAGACCGAGTTTGCGCGCCGCGCCGGGCGAATCTACTGTCATTGGGAGTCGGCTGACGTGCGCGGGGAGCTAGAGATTGCGCTTGCAACCGCGCTCCGCGACAACATTTCGACCGTCCTCCTTGACGCGATCGACGCGTCGTTGTCGGCATTTGAGGGAGCCCGCGCTAATGAGCCCTCCCGGTCCCTCGGCGTATTGAAGGGCGATATCACGCGGCTTCGCGCAAAGCGACTAGGGGCTAGTGGAATGAGGGCTAGATGGCGCGATGCGCGGGCTTCCCTCGCAAGCCTGCAAAGCCACATGGGACTCGGCGCAGCGCTAGCGCGCTTGCCCTTACTTATCGATGGCCTGTTTCAACCGCGCCCGGTTTCCAGAAGGATCACGTTGCTCGATAGTGCGATGCGCAGGGTACACGAGATCGAGGGCTTCGCTGCGTCGTCCTACGAACGCGTTAGGGCCCTCGTCGAGGATGAAATCGACCCACTGGTCGAGCGTGGCGCTGCCAACCCATTCCCCGACGGCGACGCTTGGATATCTGACTGCCGGAGGCTGGCGCAGAAGCTCGCCTCATGGCGTTCCGACGCCGAAGACGGCCCCGGTTTCGAACTGGACGACCTGCAGCGCCTGGTCAACGGGGTACTGCGTCCGCTGGATATCTCCACGGGCGCCAAGACTTTCTCGGCGCTCGTGCTAAGTACGCCGTCGGATCTTGCAAGGGCCGTCGATGCCGTAGCGGCGGAGGTGGACACTACGGACTGCGTCGTTTCTGGGCTAAGTGAGAACGCGAGCGTCCTTTTCCCGGAGCTGGCATTGCGTGACCTCGTATCTCATTTGATTGAGAACGCTTCAAAACATCGTAGCCATGCAGGGAAACCACCAGAAGTTCGCTTTGAACTGCTCCAGACCGAGACGCATCTGGAGTACCTCCGCGTCCACATCGCTTACCTAGGCACCAAGACTGACGAGCCGATAAATCCGACGGGTGGCCTATCCGAGCAACAGTGGGGCGGCGCGATTGCCGCCTTCGGCGGCGCTATCGATATTGTTGCGCCCGCTGCCGACGAGTCATACGCACTCAACATTGAGTTCCCACAGCCGTGAGGAGCAACCACGTCATGAATCCATCGCTCACCATCGGACTCTTTGACGACAGCGACGATGGACTCGTCTTCATGGAGGATCTCGTCGATGTGGTGTTACTGTTTCTCCGAACCGACAAGCACGATGTCGAGCTAAGAAAGGCTGCTGACCATCGGGAAGCCGAGCGTCTCGCTGCGACGGGCGAATGCGATCTGATCCTCGTGGATTTGATGTGGCCCATTGCCGCGGGAGCCGAATGGCGTGAAGGGTTGAATGTAGTCGAGATCGCCAAAGCCGCGAACCAAGAGACCACCGTTGTTGTGATCACGAACAAGGCAGACCGGGAAGAGCGCTTCCGGGACGAATCGAGACGCCGCGGTGCAGATCTTGCTCTTGAATGGGATGAGGCGTTCGGCTCAGGCAAGGTGGGGCTTGCTAAGGATCTAGCGAATCGCTTAGCGCCTATTGCTACCTGGGCCGTGCCGGCGGTGAAGTCTATAGAGCGGATGACGATTGGACTCGTGGGACTCGACACCGTTGCCTTCAGCGAGGAGGACGATGCGACTCAGATTCGCGTTGTTAAGTCGTTCCTCGGATTCATGAACGAGGCCTGGGAACAGGTGGCACAGCCCTTTGTCCGCCCGATTTTCGTATTTACTGGCGACGGGTTGTTCCTCGGAATCGAGGGCAACTCCGGCCCGAGGTTGGCCCTAGATGTTGGTGTCGCCGCGTGGCGAGGTTTCGCCAAGCTAGCTGGCTATAGGGTTAGACTCGCTGTCCACACAGGGCCGCTCAACGTGGTCACGCTCACAACCGGAGGTCACCAAATGCTCGGCCATGCTGTCAATTGGCTGTTCCGAGCCGTCGGAGAGGCGCCGGAGAACGGCCTTGTGATGACGGAGGAGTACTACCGCTCAGCGTTGAGCGCGGGGCGGGAGGTCGTTCCGGGGTTGGCGTTCACCCCGCGAGAGGGCGTGGCGAAACACCAGCGTCCGATTGTCGTCTACGACGTCACGGAAACTGGCTAGAACCGTCGAGGTCACGTAGCGTTCACGTCCTTGAGAGTGCGTCCCGGCACGTCTGCGCAGTCGGCGGCAGTTCCATTGTTCCTGGTCAGCTCTTTGTGACAGTCCACTGAATCTGCGCAGCACGTCCAATTTCGAGGCACTAGATGGACAATGGGATGGACAATTTCGGATCTCGCCCTTGCCTCACAGTTCGCGCTGCGATCACGATGGCGGGGCGCCTATTGCGAGGTGGGGATGCCCAGGGGCGCCTCGAAGATGGGGCGGGCTCTCAGGTTTGTCGCTTGGCTGCGACGCTGTAGGCGTTGATGATGTCGCCGGCCTGGAGCCGGTGTGCGCGGAGCTGCTCGGCGACCTTCCCTTCATCCCGGAAGGCTTCCTGCTGAGCGAGCGCGGTGGCGTAGGCAAGGACCGCGGCCTTGAGCTCTTCAAGCTTCTCGCCGTTGAGCACCCGGGTACCGGAAGGTGGCGTCCCGGACCGTTCCACGATGTGGGCCGGGTGCATTATCACCGGCACGACGGTCGTCTCGGCGCCGTACTCGGTCTTGCACCAGTTCACCGAGCCGGCCAGCTGGTTGATGTCCCTCTTCCAGATCATCGCTCCCGTGGCGCCGCTCTTGGCTTCGATGACTGCGTACTTGGCCTCGCTGAGGGCCCAAAGAACGTCGCTGCCCCGGCCGAAGTCTCGCTCGGGACGCTGGCTGACCAGCCCGAGCAGCTGTGCGAGGTCGGCCAGCGCGTCCTCGGTGGCGTCAGTCCGTTCGCTGTCCCAGACAAGGTCAGCCAGCACGGCGTCGATGCCAAGGCGAAGCTGGGCGCCATCGGGGTACCGGTCCTGGAGGTTCGAGCAGGCGAGACGCGCTTGGACGTCGGTGGCGCTTACCCGGCGATAGGACAGGCCACTCTTCGGCCGCAGGACGGCTGGGTTGCGCCGGGAGGCTGCCGCCAATGCCTGCTGCGCCCTCACCGCGTCGAGCGGGTGGAGGTAGGTGGACAGGGTCTCGCCCAGCCACCCAGCTAGGCGCTCATCGCCGTTGTCGAGCGCGGCTTTGACCGCCCTGTCGGCTTGGTCGCAGGACTCCTCCATCCGGCCGCCGACCGCTGCGTCGTAGGCGTGCCGGAGGTGGACCGCAGTCGGGGAGAGCAGAGCTTGCCCGTAGGTGATCCCGACCAGGGCCTCTCGGGAGATCTCGCGGAATCCGGCGTCGCCGTCGATCACCTGCCTGATGACGCTCTCGAGGTCGTCCATGCTGGCGCCCTCGAGGTCGTGGGCGACCCTGCGGGAGAGGTTCAGCTGGGCTTTCGTCGCTGGTGAGAGG
>JAJYWA010000111.1 GCA_021791755.1 Actinomycetes bacterium
GTGGTGGTCAATCTCGTGCAGGGTACGAGGTATGAGGCAGCGCGAGGCTCCGGAGCGCGCAGAGACGGTATCGCGATCTCGCCTTCAGGCTGTGCCCGGATGGGCGATGCGATCGTGGCGTTGAGTGGGTACGCGCGGAGGAACATTGGCTGGGGTCAGTATCGAGCATTTGGAGCGGCCGCACTCGACATCTGCGCTGTTGCGGACGGCACGGTCGACGCTTTTGCAACTGCTGGAGGCGCTGAGCTCGGGCCGTGGGACTACCTGGGAGCAATGCTGATATGCATCGAGTCCGGAGCTATTGTGGCTGAAGCGCAAGGTCGGGACTGGGTCACGCGTGACCATGGCAGCCGCAGAGCGCCGATCGCCGCCGCAACACGGGAGTTGCTGGACGAGATCAAGGCCGCCGCAGGTGAGATAGGTGGTCTGTAGCTGGTCGGCTCGTGGCCGGCTCGTATCTGGCTCGCCGCGGGACCTTGCGTGCCGGGTCGGTGCTCGGACGCTGTTGATCTCGATCGATCTCGAGGGCGCTTAGCTCAGTTGGCTAGAGCAGCTGGCTTACAACCAGCAGGTCAGAGGTTCGAGTCCTCTAGCGCCCACCAGAAATGTGTACATTATTTGGTACACGCCATGGTGTGAGCAGAACCGTCCCAGCCCGTGAGCTTCGCAGCGAGCTCAGTAAGATGATCGATCAGGTCGCCGACCTACGCGAGCGCGTCATCGTCACGCGGCGTGGTCGACCACGGCCAGGCTGCTCGCCACGAAGGCACCGGTCAGCAACAGAGCACCGTTCAGCAGCAGAGCCAGGGGGGCGAGCTCGTCGTGAGGGCTCATCCGGATCCTTGGACCAAGAGGACGGTGCTTCAAAGGGGACGGACGTCAGCGAGGATGTCGGCGCTGTAGTGCCCCTCGGCGAGCTCGATTCCGCTTAACCGGGTGGGCGGGAACAAGACGACGACTTCGCTGGGACTGGTGCTCGTAGAAGTCATGCCAGACTCGTCCAGTATGACGATGTTCGCACTGCGACGGCGTCGTGGTAGTCGAGCCCGGAAGTTTTCCGCACAACATTGGACGGCTCGGGCTTCTCTACACAAGCCTCACCAGGGTCGTCCACGAATTGGTCGTAGTGCACGCGAAGCCGCTGCCAGCCGAGCTAGGGACTGGAGGCCGGCGGTAGCCAATCTGACGCTTGGCCGTATGGGTGTCCGTGATCGCGACAAGGACCCGCCGGTTGCGCGAAGGCTAGTGTCCCAACGAGTGGTGTGCCAACGAGTGGTGTACGAGCCGGTGAGCTGAGGGGAGTATCCCCTACACGCGACGGTCACCGCGTCAAGCTCAAGAAGAAGTTCGACCTACTACTTGAGGAGGAACACGGTGACAGTCCCTACCAATATCGACGCGATGGCTTGGCTGCGCAAGCATCTTGATGGCCCAGACGGCGACGGCGACCTCGCCCGGGCGATGCTCCAGAGGTTCGCCGAAGCGGTGATGTCTGCCCAGGCGTCCATGCAGTGCAACGCCGCCTACGGCGAGCGGACAGACGAGCGGGAGAGCTCCCGCAACGGCTACAGGACCCGGCCCTGGGACACCAGGGTCGCCACGATGGAGCTCGCCGTGCCGAAGCTGCGCAGTGGCGTCTACTCGCCGGAGCTCTTGCTCACGCCCCGCTGGCGGGCAGAGCAAGCCCTCATGGCGGTGATCTGTCAAGCTTACGTCGAAGGTGTCTCCACCAGGCGTGTCGACGACCTGGTCAAGGCCATGGGGATCGAGGGGATCTCGAAGTCCGAGGTCTCCCGTATCGCCGCCGAGCTCGACGCCAAGGTGGCCGAGCTCCGCGAGCGTCCGCTCGATGGGGGCCCCTACCGCTGCCTGTGGATCGACGCCCTGGATCAGCGGGTGCGCGAAGGAGGCCGCGTCGTGAACGTCTCTGCGGTCGTCGCTACGGTGGTCAACGCCGAAGGCCGTCGTGAGATAGCAGGCTTCGACGTCGTCACCACAGCAGACACCGACGTCTGGACAGCGTTCCTGCGCTCGCTCGGCGGGCGGGTCGGGACTTCCGTGGGAGAGCTGGCGAGATCCACCCCGACCATCATGAGCCCGCTAGCAGGTAGATTGTCATACCGTCGCCAGGACTGTGGCGACGTCGTCCATACCCAGGGTCCTCGCAACGAATTGGCTTCCTCCTGAGTCGCTACCCAGGTCAGGCAAGCCACTGAGCTCGGTTCCTCACGTCACCCATGTTCCAACACGAGCAACTACGAGCGAGAGCAGAGCTCCGTGCTCGAACCGCTGCCTATCAGCAGCCGAGCGCGTAGTTGACCGCTGAGCAGACCCTTCGCATCACGTCATCCCCGACTCGCCCGACAGGGCCGGTGAGCGATGCCTGGGTGATGGTGTGAAGGACATCGAAGTTGATGACCGACCGTGGGGCCAGTCCGACCTCGACATGGTCGATGTCGACCTCCGCAGCGAGACCCCGGATGGAGGTGGTGATCTCGGCCACCGTGACCAGGCTGCGAGCGTCGAGCACCTCGGATCGGGTCAGGAGCGGGACGAGCCGCGTCTTGCGACCAACCTCGGCCAATCAGAGCCCGCCGCGTCTCATGGTTCACCCCATGCTTCGACGTCGGACCAGAAGGTATCGGCCCGTTCCGGTTGTCTCAGGTACGTCTCCCAATCCGCTCGCTCCAGCGCGGCACGCACGGCATCGGCGACGCCCTGACGAGCTGCAGCTGAGACGTTGACGCCGAGATGATGCGCTCGCTCGGCCGTTCACGTCTTTTCGGTCGCGGGCGCCAGCGGCATTCTTCAATGCCCGCCGCGCCGTGCGCGGCACCACCCGCGGCTCCTCGACGAGCCACTCCGCGGACCGCCCTTCGGCGTAGAGCTTCGCGGCCCCCTCGATGTCGTCTCCCCGGTGCGACTGGCGGTCCCGCTTGGGGCCACTTTGTCGTGTATCGAACCTATGTTCGCGCTGCTACTCGCAGATATTGGCAGAGCGAGGAGATCGGTCGGGGAACGGTTGCGAACGGTTCCACGTTCCACACGTACGAGAGACGACCGGGGTGGGTGTCCCCTTTACCCAGGGGCGTCGCTGGCCGTCGTCACCAGCGACACACGCCCGGGTGGGCAGCGGCCTTGGGCTTAGGCTCGGGACTAGGCTGCCGACGTCGTCGGCCGACCCTCCTTCCTCCGAGCCCGTCCGCACCGTCCGACCTCGTGTCGCACGAACCTTTGATTGTCCGATTGTCGTTGATGAAGCGCAGGCGGAAGTGGCGCTGGGAGTCGCTCCAGGCGAGAAGCCACTCGCGCGGGCGCATGTACAGCGCAGAGGAGCCGAAGCCGGCCAACGCAGCCCGTTCGCCGTCCACCAGCGCGACGTAGCGCATTGTCTCGCTCAGGGAGGCCAGCCACGGGCCATGGTTCGCTCTCAGCGTCTCATCGAAGCGCCGGCCCTCCTCACCTCGGCGAGGATCGGGCGTACGACGAGATCGTGGTCAGCCGTCGAAGCCATCCCGATGCCGTTGCACGCCAGTGCGGTCTTGCTCCAGTCTTGACGCAAGCGCTCAGGTCATACCGGGTGGCTCAGGAGTTTGCTGACGTTCTGGCTTGCCCTAGAACATAACAACCTCAAGCGTGGTCCGTTATCCAAGTAATGCTTGCATTATGCATAGAAAGTATGCCAATATGCATGTATGAGTTCTTTAGTGCAACTGAGAGGCGTACCCGATGAAACCCATCGGGCGTTAAAGGCACGAGCTGCAACGCAGGGTAAGTCCCTCAATGCCTACCTTCTTGAGATCGTCGAACAGGCCGTAGCACGGCCGACTATTAGCGAGGTACTAGAGCGGTCAGCGCGTCGTGCCGAACAAGCTGATACATCTGCGGCCGACATCATAAATACGATGCGCTCCAATCGCGACGAGCAACTTACCAATCGCACAAAGATAGGCCGGACGAAAAAGTAGTGATTGTCGTAGATAGCGCAGCGGTAGTGGATGCCCTTGTCGTTGGCCTGGATGCCAATGACTTGAGAAGCAAGCTGGCTACGGAGGAGCTGCATGCGCCTGCACTGCTGGATTTTGAGGTCGTCTCTGCTCTTAGAGGTCTCGTCATAGCTGGGCATCTGACCATACATCGAGCTGAAGATGCCCTTATAGATTTCAACGATCTTCCCGTTCAGAGATGGAACTGCGCTTACGAGTTACAACGCCGGGTGTTTCAATTACGTTATAATCTGTCTGCTTACGATGCAGCATATATCACTCTTGCTGAAGCGTTGGATTGTCCATTGCTCACTCGAGACGTTCGCCTATCAAGAGCACCCGGACATAATGTTAGAGTTGAAGTACTCTAAGAGCCTCAGCGGATGCGATAATGTACGAACAACAGGGGGATGATGGTCATGGTCGGCCAGAGGACCCGCGGTAGCGGCGAGGACGTTCGTTCAGGTCAGGATGGGCGTCTCAGAGACTTTGCCGATGCTCACCGTAGCGGCGAAGGAGGCGGCGGGCCATGGCGGCCATCTCGGCGCGTACGGTCTCGGGGGAAAGGACTTCGGCGTGATCAGACACGCGAGCAAGCTCCGCCGCAGCGATGGTGACGCTGGCAAACCGGATCATCACTATGGTCCGCCCATCGTCGGCGATGCCGGTCTCCTCAACCGGCCACCACGTTCCGGCCATTGCCCTCAACCGGCCAAGCCAATCCGGCTCGACGGCCACCTCTACCATCAGGTCCGCTGGCGCTCGGGCTGAGATTCGTTTCCCCACTTCAGCCCAGGTAGCAGCGAGATCGAAACCAGGTGGCTGCTCGGCCGGCTCGCCGGTGATCGCGACCGATCGGATGCGGGAGAGCCGGTAGGTTCGTAGCCCCGCAGGTGCCGTCGCCATCAGGTACCAGACGCCGCGTTTAGAGACAAGCCCGAGGGGATGCACGCGCCGGTCCTCCACAGGGCGTTCGGGGGGCTCGTAGGACAGGACCACCTGGACCCCGGCGAGCACGGCGTCCCGCAGGGCTTCCACGTGGTCCTCAGCTACCGGAATGTCCGTACGGGCCGATGAGGACCGTCCCCATGGAGACGAGTCGACGAGCAACGCCGATGCCGCAGTTTCCACCTGAGTGCGGAGCGGCTCAGCGAGCGCGGCGAGAACCTTGCGCCGAGCGGCGGCGAGCCCCTCGGAGAAGCCGGGGCCGAGTGTCATTGCCGATCCGGACCCGATAGCCATGAACAGCGCCTGGGCTTCTGGTGCGGTGAGCCCGGTCAAGTCGATACGGTTCCTGCCGAGCAACGTCCAGCCGCCTCCCCGGCCGCGCTCGGAGCACAACGGCACTCCGGCCATACAGAGGGCGTCGAGATCCCGACGGATCGTCCGCTCTGAGATCTCGAGCTGTTCGGCCAACTCGCCGGCGGTGCAGCGGCCCCGGGCCTGGAGCGTCAAGACGATGGCGATGAGCCGATCGGCGCGCATACCCGCAATTTATCCCAAGAAATAGGACAGTAGATGGCCTCTTTCGAAGCGTATGATGACGCAGGACCGCGACAAGCAGGATCGAAGAAAAGAAAAAGGAGCCACGATGACCATCTCCGACCGCAGGACTGCCCTCGCCAGCGCCTACGATCACAGCGCCGACGTTGTTGCAGGCGTCGACGTGGGGCAGCTCCATCTCCCCACCGCCTGTGCGGAGTACGACGTTGCAGCGCTGATCGATCACCTGGTCGGCGCCGGGCATCGGGCCGTAGATCTCGGGCGGGGCCAGACGCCAACCGGCGACGAGTTCCCTCATGTGGAGCTGGCTGACGCACCCGAGCTACTGCGGCGTGCGGGCGAAGCCGCCCAGGCTGCCTGGGCTGATGACGCCCGGCTGAGCGCTACGACCACCATGCCATGGGGAAAAAGCTACACGGGCTCGACGCTGGTTGACATGTACCTTGCTGAGCTCACCACGCACACCTGGGACCTGGCCGCCGCCACCGGCCAGCTCGACCACCTCGACAGCGAGCTCGCCATCATCGCCCTTGACGCCGCGCGGTCCATGCTGAAGCCTGAGTACCGCAACCAGTTGGGAGAGGGATCGCCTTTCGGCACCGAGGTACCTGCTCCGGCCAACGCGACACCGTGGGAACGTCTGGCGGCGTTCATGGGTCGTGATCCTCGACACCAGGACAGCCTGCGCTGACGACCGGTGGACCACGGTAGATGACCCGGCAGTAGCTCTGTCGGCTACTCCGCCTGCGGAGATGCCGGGTAGCCGATCTCTGCCAGGCGGCCCCGCAGCGCCCCGGTGTCGGTGGCGTTCTCGTCGAAGTCGACGTGAACCTCCTTCGCTCCGACGTCAACGGCCACGCTGTGCACGCCTGGAAAGCCGGCGAGTCCTTCTTCGATCGTTCTCTTGCAGTGGTCGCAGGATATGTCGGGTGCGTGGAATTCGTGAGTGGTCATCAGGTTTTTTCCAAACCTTTCATTAGCTCTGTGCCGCACCTCGGGTGACGGCGTGGTTGGGACTTTGGCCGAAATGCCTCAGCCGGAGTGCGTTCGCGACGACTGAGACCGACGAGAGGGCCATTGCGAGAGCAGAGAATATTGGCGGAAGGATTCCTACTGCGGCGAGCGGGACCATCGCAGAGTTGTAGGCGAATGCCCATCCAAGGTTTTGCCAGATTATCCTTCGGGTCGCTCTCGACAGCGCTATCGCATCGGCAACGGCGGCGATATCTCCATGGACCAGGGTTATGTCGGCTGCTGCCATCGCGGCTCCGGTTCCAGTGCCTATCGCTATTCCGACGTCTGCCGCTGCGAGCGCGGGGGCGTCATTGATGCCGTCGCCGACCATGGCCACCTGGCCGTAGTCCTTGCGCAGCTCTGCTACGATTGCCGCTTTTTCCTCTGGCCGCATGGGAGCGTAAACCTGCCGGATCCCGACGTCGCGAGCTACTGCGGCGGTGATGCGGTGGTCGTCACCGCTTGCAAGCACGACCTCGATCCCTAGATCCGTGAGGCGCTGCACTCCCGCCGGCGCTTCCGGGCGGATCGGGTCCGCCACTCCGATGACCAGCCGTATGGAGTCGTCCACGACGACTCCGAGAGGTGTCCGGCCATGCCGCACGAGATCCTCCGCTGCCTTGGTCCCTGGCGACACGTCTATTCCCATCTCCGCCAACCAGGATAGGGAGCCAACTCGGATGCGCTCGCCATCGACGGTTCCGGAGATACCCCCGCCAGGGACCGCTTCCACGTCGCTTACTGGCGA
>JAJYWA010000112.1 GCA_021791755.1 Actinomycetes bacterium
GAGGTCGCCCGGGTCTGGGGCAACTCGCCGCCGCAGTGGCGCGCCGTGGCGGCAACCCAAGACGGCGCCAGATCGACCTCGTGATCGCAGCCACCGCCCAGTGCGAAGGAGTGCCCTCCTCACCGAGGACATCGCCGACTTTCAGATCATCGATGATCTTGTCGACGCTAGGCGCCCACCTGTTGTCCGCCGTGCTCGTAGAGAAACGGTTGGCAGTACCGAGCCGCAGGCTCGTCGTCTCAGGCGACCGAGAGGCGACCAGCGACCTGGCCCAAAACTTGATGGAGGCCCCTCATTGTGTGCACGACTCCACCGCAGGCGTTCCGTGAGGAACCGAGCCGAACAAGGCCATCGGCTGCACAGAGAAGCACAGGGATCCACAGAGCTCCGCACACGAGTACACGGAACCACAGGGTGTTACACGGCCGCACCTCGGCCCGAAAGTAATACCCAAGCTGCGAGACTGAAGCCGTGATCAAGTAGATCCGCGACTCCGTCCGTGGCTCGATCCAGGCGCCGGTGACAGCCACGTTGCAGGTTGCGAACATCTTCTAAAGTCAGGCGGCTGGATGCCGATAACTATCAACAGGTACTGCTGCGCCGCCGCTGCCCCACGAAGCGTGTGCAGCAGGAGGGTAACGCCCACTCCCCCCCTGGGCGACCCATGAAGAGCGGGCGGCCCGCTGCATGGCGGGCCGCCCAAGCTTCATCCGAGCCCAACCACAGGTCACCTCATCCCGAGCGATCAACCGGCGCCGCAGCCGATCGAGAGCAAGCGTCAACGTTCTACGTGCGCGCCACCGCCCGCGAGCTTCTCGGAAAGGTTGCACAATTTGTCACTGCGTTGATATACATTAGGTATGTGCTGGCTTGGGTTATTGGGCAACGTACGACCAGCCGCTGAGCCAGCCCGAGTCGAACCAATCCGCGGCTTAGCGATAAGGTCAGAGAGGTGATCAAGTGAAACTCGTACTCAACCGCCGGACCGATTACGCGATCCGCGCTCTGGTGTTCCTCGCGGAGCAGGATGGCGGGAGGGCTAAGGCGGCGGCTATCGCTGAGGCGATGGACGTGCCAAAGGGCTTCCTACACCAGGTGCTCCAGTCCCTTATCCGAGCACGCATCGTCAGCTCGCAACCAAGCAGGCGGGGTGGGTACGCCCTCGTTCGCTCTCCCGATGAGATCAGCATTCTCTCGGTAGCAGAAGCCATGGAGGGCCCGCTCGATCCGGACGAGTGCACACTGCGTGGCGGCCCATGCCACTGGGACGAGGTATGCGCTCTTCACTGGGTGTGGTCTGCGGCGCGGGAGGCCGTCGGCAACCAGCTCCGCATAGCCACCATCGCTCAGGTGGCAGCTGATGACAAGGCACTGGCACAGGGGACGAAGGCGATCCCAGCTGACTCACATCGCCAGCGAGAGCACGCACATACCAGCAAGTGATGTGCTGAGACCCAAGCCAGAGACCTTGCCTCGCGACATACCGAGCATATCTGTCCCGCGTGCGCTGATCCGAGTCGCAAGGCCGAAACAGTGGGTCAAGAACGTTCTCGTCTTCGCTGCGCCTGGGGCTGCGGGAGTGCTCGGGAAACCACACTTTCTCCTCGCGGCGCTAACGGTGTTCGCCATCTTTTGCGTCACCGCGAGCGGGACCTACATGCTCAACGACAGCCTGGATGCAGCCACAGACCGGCTCCATCCCGAGAAGCGGTTCAGGCCGGTTGCCGCCGGGCATCTTTCCCCAACCGCCGCCGCTTCGATCGGCGCCCTGCTGATGGGGGCAGGAATAGCCTGGGCTGCACTTGCATCTGGCTTACAACTCAGCATCGTGATGGCTACGTACGTCGGCATCACCATCACCTACAGTCTGTGGCTGAAGCACGAGCCGGTCGTCGACTTGGCGGCAGTTGCCGCCGGCTTCGTACTGCGGACAATCGCTGGTGGCGTAGCGACGCACCAGCACCTATCACACTGGTTCCTGATAGTCGCGTCATTCGGCTCGCTCTTCATGGTGACAGGCAAGCGCCACGCGGAGTCACTGGACCTCGGTGCAGACCTGGCGGCGACACACCGGCCGATTCTCGCCCAGTACTCGAATGCGTTCCTCCGCTCGGTGCGAACAGTCGCTGCCGCCGTTACGATAACGGCCTACTCGCTTTGGGCCCATCAAAAGGCAGTCGACGCCCGCGCTCTCGGAATCTGGTTCCAACTCTCGATAGTTCCGTTCGTAATTGCCATCTTGTACTACGCGCTTCTCCTCGACACAGGCAAGGGCGATACGCCTGAGGAGATCGTCATCCATGACCGCCGGCTGCAAGCCTTCGGAGTAATCTGGCTTGCGCTGTTCGCTGCCGGAATCTATGCCTGACGCTGTGAGCGCGCCACGCCCGAAGACCGTCTTTGCGAACCACACGGCCGATCGCAGGGCGGATCGCAGGGCTAACGCTGGGAGCTCCACTGGCAACCGATCAGGCAGCTCAGCCGAGCACACTGACGCATCTGCGCAGAGCGGCCAGCAGCCGGCTATCCCGCTACAGCCAGCAACCGAGACCCTCACCGGCTGGGGCCGCACCTCTCCCGTCAGTGCGACGGTCGTTGTCCCGCGCAGCGCCGCGCAGGTGGAGTCGATACTCGCTGTCGCCCGAGCCACCTCCGAAGACATTGCGAGCACGCCAGGTCGCGCTCACCGATGGCCAGGCGAAGAAGCGCCTGAGCAGGTTCCGACACTCGAGGGGTTCACGGCTTCCGCCAAGAGGGGCGTCATAGCGAGGGGGCTGGGCCGAAGCTACGGAGACGCGGCACAACGAGCCGGTGGACTGGTCACAGATATGACCTCTATGGACGCCCTCCGATCATGGGACCCAGCAACCGGCGAAGTCACCGTTGACGCTGGAATGAGCCTTGACACGTTGATGAGACTGTTCATCCCGCGGGGATGGTTCGTCCCAGTAACGCCCGGGACACGCTTCGTCACGGTCGGCGGCGCGATAGCTGCAGACGTCCACGGCAAGAACCACCACCATGACGGATCATTCGGCATGCACGTGAAACGCCTTAGCGTCGTTACGTCGAATGGGATCGACGAGCTATCGGCTGGCAACGAGGCTGAGCGCGACCGGTTCTGGGCTACCGTCGCCGGAATGGGGCTCACCGGCATCGTGCTCGACGCCACCCTGCGCCTCATGGCAGTCGAGACGGCCTTCATGCGCGTCGAGACATCCAGAATGAACGATCTAGATGACACCATGGCCTGCCTCGAAGCAGGAGACAACAAGTTCCGCTACTCAGTCGCGTGGCTTGACTGCCTTGCACGAGGCTCGCGGCTGGGCCGCTCCGTTATAACGCTCGGCGATCACGCAACCAAAGCCGACCTGCCGGCAGACAGCGTCGAAAATCCGCTCTCGTTCTCTCCGGTCGCGCGGCTTGGCCTCCCATTCGCTCCTCCCAGTGGCGCCTTGAGCTCACCGAGCGTCCGCCTGTTCAACTCCGCGTGGTTCCACAGAGCCCCAAGACGCTCGCGCACATCGATCGAGCCACTGGCCAGCTTCTTCCACCCGCTCGACGGCGTACGTAGGTGGAACCTCCTCTACGGGCCACTTGGGTTCCTGCAGTACCAGGTCGTGGTTCCTTTCGGAGCTGAAGGCACGCTGCGCGAGATACTCGAGGGCCTGGCTTCCTCGCGGTGCCCAAGCTTCCTCGCCGTGCTCAAGCGCTTTGGCCCGGCGAGCCCAGCGCCGCTGTCGTTCCCAATGCCTGGTTGGACACTCGCCCTCGACATCCCCAGAGGCCCACGAGACCTCCACCAGCTGCTCAATCGCTTCGACGACTTGGTGGCCACAGCCGGAGGTCGCGTGTACCTCGCGAAGGATTCTCGGCTGCAGCCTCATCACCTGGCCGAGATGTACCCCAAGCTCGCACAGTGGCGCGAGACGCGCTCGATCATGGATCCTGGTGGCGTAGTGCGCTCTGATCTCGCCTCGCGCCTGCACCTGACCGACCCAGTTCGCCAACCGTGACACTTACCCTTCCCACGGCGACCTCATCAGCCAAAGGATGGACGTGAACGACGCATTTGCAATGCCAGAGTCCGTGCTTGTGCTCGGCGGTGGCTCCGACATCGCTCGGGCAACGCTACGGCAGCTTCTAGCTCGTAACACGAGGACTGTAGTGCTCGCAGGTCGCGACTCCGCTTCCTTGGATGGCGCAGCAGCGGAAGCGGCAAGCCTCGGCGCAACCAATGCCATCACCATCCCCTTCGATGCGACCGGGGTCGAGAGCCACCTGCGATTTGCAGAAGAGGCCTTCACCCGTGCGGGCGAGATCGACCTCGTGCTGGTGACCGCGGGCATCCTTGGCGACCAGGAGAGCGACGAACGCGATCCGAAGGCTGCCGCCAACGTCATGGCCACTAACTTCACCGGCCTCGCTTCCGCACTCCTTGCCATCGCGGGTCGCTTACAAGCTCAAGGTCATGGGCTCATGGTGGTCCTCTCCTCTGTAGCGGCCGAACGCGCCCGCAAGTCCAACTTCATCTACGGCGCGTCCAAGGCAGGCCTCGATGCATTTGCCCAAGGGCTCGGTGACGCGTTGCTGGACAGCGGGGTCAAGACCCTCGTGGTACGCCCCGGGTTCGTTAGGACAAAGATGACGAGCCACATGTCGCCCGCGCCACTGGCAGTGAGCGCGGACGATGTCGCTTCAGCGATACTTCGCGGTATCGAAACTGGCAAGGAGATCATCTGGGTCCCACCGACCATGCGACTGATCATGGCTGCGCTGAGGCACCTACCCCGAAGCCTTTTCCGGCGAATGCCGATCTGAGCCTGCCCGCAGCGCAAAGCATGCAAAGCAGCAGCCGGGTCACATCTTGACCATACTGGTGCTCGTCGCGCCTGCGCTCGCTGCGAGGCCGACGATCCTGTCACCGGCGCCTGCTCCAACAGTGTAGACATCGCCAAACTGCGGACTATCCCCAAAGTTGGCGACAGAGCCTGCGACCGTTGAGAGCAGGTAGCCACCACCATCGGCCGTCGCCGCAATGCCGACCACCGGGGCGCCCGACGCTTGGCCCACCATCGAGCCGTAGAACTTCGCGGCTCCGAAGCTGAAGATGCCGCCGTCGGAGGCGACCTCCCAATAGCCAGCGCCATCGGGCAGAGCCGCAATGCCGACCACCGGGGCATTGAGCGGCTTCGAGCCCATCGAGCCGTAGAACTTCGCGGCTCCGAAGCTGAAGATGCCGCCGTCTGAGGCGACCTCCCAGTAGCCAGCGCCATCGGGCAGAGCCGCAATGCCGACCACCGGGGCATTGAGGTGCTTCGAGCCCATCGAGCCGTAGAACTTCGCGGCTCCGAAGCTGAAGATGCCGCCGTCGGAGGCGACCTCCCAATAGCCATCAACTCCGCCGCTCGAGGCGCTTGTGATCGCGAACCAGTTCGACTGCAACCCGAAAGCATACGCGAACTGGTCTCCGGTAAGGACAACATTGCCGGCCGATCCCTCGAGGACAAGGTCTTCCACCCGGCCGCCCAGGTCCCCGAGGCCATTTCTATTCGTCACGACCACGGCATCGAGGGCGCCCAACTGCGGGTAGGCGCCTTCGATGGTCGAGACCTGCACTACCGCACGCCAAGTGTGGTGTGGGTTGCACGCTCCGGGGACGCACACGGAGTCTCCCGCGTCTACAACTGCGGGAAATGCGCCACCTGCGGTGTAGCCACCTGTAGACGACGAGTACTCTGTAGCTGCGACAGCGCCGTTGGCGAACACCCTCACCTGGCCAGCGGTCGCAGCGACGGCAGCATCGGTCACTGAGGTCTCCACACCCACTCCGAGATACGCCTGGCAGGCATCGCTCGAACAGATGTCTGCGTACCCAAACCGGCCAATGTCCGCCATCATGTACGAACGCGCCGCGACTGCCTGAGCCTCGAGGGCCTGAAAGCCCCACGGCTCCGATCCCGGACCTGGACCGCCGAGGTTGCCCCAGTAGGCAGGCATCTCAGCAGGCACCACACCCCGCAGGTATGACTCCAACGGGACTATGTTCACCGTGCGCTGGCTCCCCGCATAGTCCCATGCCTGTATGTCGCCTCGAAGCCAGAGGTTGCCACCCACCTGGCATAGCTGTAGAACCTCCGACGCGGTTGCAGACGGGCTCGGGTTGCTCGGAACCACCACCGGATCTGTTGCAGATCCCACAGGAGCCCAGGAGTGGCTCGGCCCGCCAGCACACGAGGTCGACTCCTCGATCCCCCACTCGTTCGGGGTCGAGGTCAGGTGCATGAGCGCAGCGTCGCCGGGGCCAAACTGGATGCCCGAGATGCTGAACCCAGACTGCGATGTCACGATGACGTCATTGCCGTCGTTGCCGCTCATGACGACTCGTATCTCTGGATTGCCGACCGACCCGGCCGAAGTGCCTCCATAGTAGTGGTCGAGCAGCCAGGAGTAGCTCTCTCCGGCCAGCGCGTACCCCAGTGCGCCCCACTGGCCCATGCCTCGACCGTGCCCCCAGCCGTGCCCGACGAGCGCCACGTAGGCGCCGGGATAGCCGGAGCCAATTGACCGAGCGGCAGAACCTTCGAGCCATGTCCGATTATGCAAAGCCCCACGAGCACCAGAGGCAGGTAGCGACTGCCCAGCTGCTGCTACTGGTGCAGCCGACACCAGCAGGGCAAGCGCCACGGGCGCCACCGCTGGAAGCAGTACCGCCGGCCGCAGCGCCGCGGAGACCTTAGCAGGCAGGCCGCGGAACCACCTCCGCACTACTTCACCTGCATGAGATCGCACCCATCAAACCACCCCGAGGGGACTGGCGGCTTCAGCCGTCAGGGGAATCGGGGTTCGGAGCGCAGCTCCGAAGTCCGCAACGGCTGTCACACCCTCGGCGTATGGTGGGAACATGTCATCTTCACGACTTCGCCGGAGCGCTGGAGGTGTCACCTCGTGTGGTCTGCACCTCGTGTGGTGTCCGAAATACCGCCACCGTATCTTGGGCGGACGGGTTGCCCGGCGGCTCGAAGAGCCACTCACCCGGATCGCCGAGGAGCACCAGTGGGATATCGTCGCCTCCGAGGTCATCTTCGACCACGTGCACATCTTCCTTTGGGTGCGCCCAACCGATTCTCCAGCAGACGTTGTCCGGGCGTTCAAGGGACGCACCAGCCGAA
>JAJYWA010000113.1 GCA_021791755.1 Actinomycetes bacterium
GAGCTCCGCGCCTTTATCCGCCGCGGCAAGCCGCGCCTCTGCCCCCTCCGCCACGAGCTTCTCGGCTTCGTCCACCAACGCCTGGACCATCTCGTCCTCAGGAACGACCCGGACGATCTTCCCCTTGATGAACAGGTGGCCTCGCCTCCGCCCCGCAGCGATGCCCAAGTCTGCCTCCCGGGCCTCTCCTGGGCCGTTCACCACGCACCCCATCACCGCCACCTGGATCGGCAGGTTCATCCTCTCCAGGGCCTCCTGGGCCTCGCGGGCGACGCCAACCACGTCGATCTCGGCCCGTCCGCAGGAAGGGCATGCGATGAGGTCGAGGCTCTTTCGCTCCCGCAAGCCCAACGACTCGAGGAGGAGCCGCCCCGCCCTCGCCTCCTCGACCGGATCGGCCGTCAACGAGTAGCGGATCGTGTCTCCTATCCCTTCGGCCAGAAGGGCGCCGATCCCCGCACTTGCTTTGATAAGACCGCCGGGAGGAGGGCCAGCCTCGGTCACGCCCAGGTGGAGGGGGTGATCGAATGCGTCGGCGGCCTGGCGGTAAGCCTCGATCATCAGCGGCACGTTCGACGCCTTCACTGAGATCTTCACGTTATCGAAGCCAACCTCCTCGAACAGCGCCAGCTCGATGCGGCATGACTCGATGAGCGCCTCCGGCGTCGCTCCGCCGAAGCGCTTGTAGAGATCTGGATGAAGCGAACCCGCGTTCACCCCGATGCGCACGGGAACACCGCGATCGCGCGCCTCTGCTGCCACGGCCTTGATCTCTGCCGGCTTGCGGAGGTTGCCCGGGTTCAGCCTGAGCCCGTGCACCCCTGCTTCGAGCGCGGCCAGCGCCATCTCGTAGTGGAAGTGGACGTCCGCGACGATCGGCGCCGGCGAGCGCCGGACGATCTGTGTCAGGCCCGCAGCTGCATCCGCGTCGTTGCAGGTGCACCGCACGATGTCTGCGCCCGCCGCCGCGAGCGCGTACACCTGCGCCAGGGTGCCGTCGACGTCGCCCGTCTTCGTCGTCGTCATGGACTGCACGCTGATCGGCGCGCCATCACCGACCGGCACCTTGCCGACGTATATTCGCCGTGTCGCGCGCCTCGGCGCCATGCTCACCACTGGTCGTGTCATCTCTTCACAAGTCTCCCGCGCCTTGCCGGCTCATCAACGTCATGCAGGTAACACATGCTAACGCCGCTATCCGAAGGGATTGGCGATCGGATGCGTGATGTCGAGGTAAAGGGCTCCGATGCTCAAGAAGACCAGGAACGCAAGGAAAGCGTACATCACAGGGGCAAGCTTCGCGACATCCGCATGGTACCGCCGGCCCCTGCGCGAGCGCAGCCGCTCGTACACGGCGACCGCGACGTGTCCTCCATCGAGCGGGTACATCGGGAACAGGTTTATCAGCCCCAGCGCAACGAATATCTCGATCAGCATGAGCAGGAGGTTGCCAGCGCCCGCCGAAGCCGCCTGGGTCGCCAGGTGCACTGCGCCGTATATGGAGAGCGGTCGCGACGTGCTCTGCGACTTCGCTGCTCGCGCTGCCGCCTTTTGGCTCACGAGGTCGTGGACGAAGGAGCTCAATCCGTGCAGCGAGAAGTTCCGCGCCAAGCCGGCCACCATCTCCTGCGTCAGCCGTCCCAGGTCCACGCCGGACCTCACGATCGCTGGCAACACGCCGACCCGCACCATCGGCGTGGCGAGCTCGACCCCTATCATACCTATGCTCTTCGCGGGCGCCTTCGAGGCCCCCTTGCCCACCGGCGCCACCTCGCTCACCGGAACCGAGGCCGCCCTTACCTTGACCGTGAACGCGTGCCCGCCGCGTTCCAGCCCAACGGTAAGTAGGCGCCCGGCACGGGAACGGATGAGCGAGGCCGCATCGGCTATAGACGCCACGTGATGGCCGTCGATCGAGAGGATCTGGTCCCCTGGCTTCACCCCGGCGGCGCGCGCAGGGTCTCCCGCATTGCGGATGCTCGCGAACCCTGCGACGGATGCGCCATGCGAGCTCGGCACTCCGACCAGTACCAAGAACGCCCAGAACATCAAGAACGCGACGACGAAGTGCATCGTTGAGCCGGCCACAGCCACCGCCATCCGTCTTGGAAACGACTGCTGGCGATACGCGCGCGCTTCATCCTCAGGGTCGACCGCCTCCATGTTCGTCATCCCAATGATCTTCACATACCCGCCCAGCGGTACGGCCTTGACCCCGTACTCGATCTCACCGCGGCGCACCGACCACAACCTCGGCCCGAAGCCGAAGAAGTACTCGGTCACCTTCATGCCCGACAAGCGGGCGGCTGTGTAGTGACCGAGCTCATGTACCATGACCATCGCGACGATCGCCCCGATGACGATCAGGAGCGCGACGTTCCCGCTCCAGACCGCGAGCAGGACCACCGCCACGGCTGCGACCACGAGGCGCGCTAGCGCTGCTAGCTGTCCTCCTGCTTGCTTGGCGCCAGCCGCGCCATCGGCTACCGCTGTAGCGGCGCCGTCGGCCGGCGATCCAGCGGCGCCGTCGGCCGGCGGTGTAGCGTGCTCGCCCTTGCTCACGCCGCGCGCTCCTTTGCGGCCACGATCATCTCGGCATGGCGCCTCGCCGCGGCGTCGGCGTCGAGCACGTCTGCGAGCTCGTTCAGCTCCACTGGCTCATAGGAGTCCATGGTCTCCGAGACCACCTGCTCGATCGCGGTCCACGGGACGCGCCGGGCAAGGAACGCCGCGACCGCGACCTCGTTCGCACCGCTCAGCCAGCAGGGCGCCGCACCCCCGAGGCGGCCGGCCTCGTACGCGAGGTCCACACACCCGAACACCTTGCGGTCAACCGGCTCGATCTCGAGCCGTCGCAGCTCCGAGAAGTCGATGGAACCGAACGGCGTCGCAAGCCGCTCGGGGTACATGAGCGCGTACCCGATCGGAAGCCTCATGTCCGGCAGTGACAGCTGGGCGATCGTCGCGCCGTCGATCAGCTCGACGAAGGAGTGGACTATCGACTGAGGATGCACCACCACCTCGATCTGGTCCATGCGAAGATCGAACAGCTCCCGGGCCTCGAGCACCTCCAAGCCCTTGTTCATGAGCGTCGAGGAGTCCACCGTTATCTTCGGCCCCATCTGCCAGGTAGGATGCGCGAGCGCGTCCTCCACGCTGACGCAGGCGAGCTCGTCACGGCTCCGTCCCCGGAAGGGACCGCCGCTCGCGGTGAGCACGATCCGGGAGACGTCGGCAGACCCCCTGCTCGCGGTCCGCAGACACTGGTGCACCGCACAGTGCTCCGAGTCTATGGGCACGATCTCAGCGCCCGGAACGCTCTTCGAGCGCGCGACCAAAGGACCGCCGGCGATCAGCGACTCCTTGTTGGCCAGGGCGAGCCGGCGCCCTGCTTGGAGCGCGCCGAGCGTCACCCGAAGGCCCGCGAACCCCACCGCTGCGTTCAGCACTACATCGGCCATCCCGGCCACCACATCGAGCCCCTCGTCGCCGCAGAGGACCTCCGTACCGCGCGGCGCCGCGTCTCGCAGCTCGGCCACGCGCCGGCTGTCTGCCACAGCGACGACCTCGGGCCCGAGAGCACGGGCCTGCTCCGCAAGCGCTCCGACGGAGCTGCCTGCCGCGAGCGCCACCACCCTGAAGCGCTCTCGCTCGCCTGCCAGCACCTCGATAGCCTGCGTGCCGATCGACCCGGTCGAGCCAACCACGCTCACCGTGCGAACGCCGCTCATCCGATATGCGCCAACGTCACCATGTAGTACACCGCAGGCAGCACGAACAAGACCGCATCAACACGGTCGAACATGCCGCCGTGCCCCGGAAGAAGCGCTCCCATGTCCTTGACGCCAAGATCCCGCTTGATCATTGACTCGCAGAGGTCTCCGAGCGGCGCCATCACCACAACGATCAACGCCAAGCCGAACGCAGACGACGCCGACCACGGCGACATCAACCTCACTATGACCATGCAGACGACAAGCGCGAGTACGGTGCCGCCTGCGAGTCCTTCCCAAGTCTTGTTCGGGCTCACCCGCCTCGCCAACGGGTGGGCCTTTGCCCCGAAAGCGCGCCCCACCATGAGCCCGCCGATGTCGTGAGCAACTGTGGCAAGGCCGGCGCCCAGCAAGAACGCCACACCGTGGCGGTGCGGGAACGCCGTGGGATCGAGCAGCAGACCGCCGAACGAGCCCAGGATCCCGACCCAGGCGAACCCGAGAAGCGTTACAGCGATGTTCGCCACCGGGCGCTGCCTCACCACTCCGGTCAGGTACCAAAGCATCGTGAACACAACGACCAGCACGAGCGCGAGAACGATGCCCGCCTCGCCCTTCAAGTAGGCGGCGATCATGACGAAGATCGTTCCGGCAAGCCCGAGCAGCGTCGCCGGCGCATGTCCAGCACGCCGGAGGGCGCTGAACAGCTCCGCGGCAGAGACCGTGACCAGCACCACGCACAGCGCGAGGGACGAGACCGGTCCTTCCTTGAACATGAGAAGCACGACAGCGCCGAAAAGCAGCCCGGTGCCGAACGCTACCCACATGTTGCGCCCCATCGCCTCCGTGCCTCCGGTGGCCCCAGCCCCTGCTCCTCGCCCGTCGCCGGGCAGCGCGCCGGCTTCCCGAGTGCTCCCGGCAACAGCCGCCGCGGTGCGCCGGCTTGTCCGCGAAGCGCCCCTTATCCTGACGTGCCGGTACGGCTCGCCACCGGCAACTGCGCTCGAGACGACGCCAGCCGACGCATCTGCGGTCGGGGCCCGTCCGCCAGGCTGGCCGCCAGCCTCGGAAGCGCCTTCAGCGTCCGCTGGCTCGTAGCCTCCCACTTCGCCGGAGACGCCTCCGCCGCCGGTCTCCAACCCGTAGCCATCAGAGTCGTAGCCCTCTGAGCTATAGCCCCCCGAGGCGTAATCGTCCTCGTAGCCTCCGGAGCTGTAGTCGCCAAGGCCGTAGGCATCTTCCTCCTCGTAGCCTTCGGGGCCCAGCTCCATGGCTCCGATCCTGAGGCCTTCGTCTGCAAGCTGGCTGTGCTCGTAGTCGACGCTCTCCTCGGCCCACTGCGTGTGCTCGCCCTTCCACACCGGCGTCGTTCTCGTTGACGAAGGCCTCGTTGACGAGAGCCCTGCTGATCCGGGCCAGATGCCTGTCGGATCGTCGTCGTCGGCTCCCCTCATGAGCACGCTCGGCACCTCTCCGGTTGCGGGCTCGGTCCAGTGAGGCAGCTCGACCGCGGCATGCTCCTCCCCGGAAGCCGCCGCCTGCCCGCCGGGATCCTCCGTTGCGGACGTCTCGTCGGGATGGCGCTCCCCAGCGCTGGACGGGTCCCTGTCAGCCGGTTGCGCATCATCGGCCTGAGCGCCGGCGGCCTTCCCGGCCTCAGTGGCGCCTATGATCTTCACCCGACCGGTCTGGCTCAGCTCGTCGCGGCCCCCCCGTTCGTCGTCATGGCCTGCCATGGCTGCTCGATCTCACGACGCCGCGTAGAAGGCTCGTTGCGCTCATACCCGGCTCATACCTCGAGCAGCTCGTGCTCTTTCGCTACGAGATGCCGGTCGAGCTCTTCTATCATCTCGTGCGTGACCTTCTCGAGCGCCTTCTCCACCCGGGACAGCTCGTCGGAAGACAGCTCACCAGCCTTCTCTTTGGCCTCCAGCTCGTGGCGCACCCCGCGACGCAGGTTACGCACCGACACCCTCCCCTCTTCGGCCATGTGCTTCGCGAGCTTGACCATGTCCTTGCGAGTCTCCTCGGTCAAGGGCGGAAACGCGATCCGTATGACCTGACCGTCGCTGCTCGGCGTGAGGCCCAGGTTCGAGCCGAGTATCGCCTTCTCGATCGCCTTGACCGCTCCCTTGTCAAACGGCGTCACGACGAGCGTGCGCGGATCGGGCACGCTGAGCGCCGCGAGCTGCCGAAGCGGCGTGGGGCTCCCGTAGTAGTCGACCTCCAGCTTCTCCACCAAGCCACCCGATGCCCGTCCGGTGCGCACCGCGGCGAGCTCTTGGCGAGCGTGGGCCACGATCCTGCCCATCTTCTCCCGGGCCTCTTCAAGCATCTGGTCCAGCTGCGATTCATCCATCACTTGATAAGCGTACCCAGATCCTCGCCCGCAAGGGCGCGCACTATGTTCCCAGGCTCCGTGAGATCGAAGACGAGCACTGCGAGGGCGTTGTCCCGGCAGAACGTGATAGCCGTCAGATCCATGACGCGAAGCTCCTTGCTCACCACCTCCATGAAGCTGATCTCGTCGAAACGCGTGGCGCTCGGGTCCACCTTCGGATCCGCGCTGTAGACACCGTCCACTCCGGAGTGCGTTCCTTTGAGCAGCACTTCCGCCTCTATCTCGGCCGCTCGGAGCGCGGCAGGCGTGTCCGTCGTGAAGTACGGATTGCCCATGCCCGCGGCGAAGATCACCACCCGGCCTTTCTCGAGGTGCCGGATGGCCCGCCGGCGGATGTACGGCTCAGCGACCTCGGCCATCTGTATCGCAGAGAGCACCCGGGTCGGCTGCCCATGCCGCTCGATCGCGTCCTGGAGCGCGAGCGCGTTGATGACCGTGGCAAGCATTCCCATCGTGTCCGACGTGGACCGGTCCAAGCCCCGCCCAGCCTCCGACGTGCCTCGCCAGATGTTGCCGCCTCCGACCACCACCGCCAGCTCAACCCCGGTGCTGCTCCGTGCCCCAGCGATCTCCGCAGCTATCCGCTCGACCGTGCCAGCATCGATCGTCTGGCCACCCTCCCCGGCTAGCGCCTCGCCCGACATCTTGAGGACCACCCTCCCCCACCTGCCACCGCGGCCCGCTCGCTGCGCGAGCTCCTCGGGGCTTGCCACGAGCGCTCTCAGCCTCCCACGATGACTTGGACGAACTGGAGAACATTGGCATCGCCTAGGAGCTGAGCGATGGTGCGCTTCTCGTCGCGCACGTACTCCTGCTCGAGCAGGCATCGCTCTTTGTACCAACCACGCAGCCGCCCGTCGACGATCTTGGCGAGCGCTGCTTCGGGCTTGCCCTCGTTCCTCGTCAAAGCCTCCAGGGTAGCTCGCTCAGTCTCCACCTCTTCCGCCGGGACGTCGTCTTTCGCAAGGTACGCCGGCCTGGTGAAGGCCACGTGCACCGCGACATCATGGGCCAGATCCTCACTGCCCTTGTCCAAGAGGACAAGCACCC
>JAJYWA010000114.1 GCA_021791755.1 Actinomycetes bacterium
GTCGCATCCGACGGCGGGCTCTTCGCGTTCGGAGATGCCCAGTTCTACGGCTCGATGGGTGGAAAGCACCTCAACGCGCCGATAGTCGGCATTGCGCCGACCCCGAACGGCGCCGGCTACTGGGAGGTCGCATCCGACGGCGGGCTCTTCGCGTTCGGAGATGCCCAGTTCTACGGCTCGGTTCCACAGACGCTTGCTCGGATCAACAACTCGGGCACAGCCGGATGCAGCCCCTGCAACGCCAGCCGTGCGCTGTCCGAGCGCAGACCAGCCCCTCGATCCTCAGCAGCGGTGCTGAAGAACTGGATGTCGTGACACGGGTCATGCCCTCCGACGCCGTGCGGGACCCACATTGCGCGCCGGCTCCAAGCTCGCCCGAGGACAACCATCCTGCCAGCGACCGCGGGAGGTTTCCCTGGCCACTAGCCATTGCAGCGGCTGTTGTCCTTGCGTTCTCGCTCTGCCTCCGCTTCTGGACGATATCGGACCTCTGGCTCGACGAAGCGCTAACGGTCAACATCGCCCACCTGCCGCTTGCCCAGATACCTGGAGCCTTGCGTCGCGACGGGGCGCCGCCGCTGTACTACGTCATCCTCCACTTCTGGATGCTCGCGTTCGGCGCCGGCGACGTGGCGACAAGATCGCTCTCCGGCATCATAGGCGTGGCGACCCTGCCGGCGACGTGGCTGCTCGCCAGGAGGCTCGCCAGCCGATCGGTCGCGTGGGTTGCCACGATCCTCTTGGCGACCTCGCCCTTTGCGGTTTACTACGACACCGAGGTTCGGATGTACGCGCTCGTCGCCTTCCTCGTCGTGCTAGCTGGCCTTGCGCTCTCCTCAGCGCTTAGAAAACCCAGACCGCTCAACCTCATCGGTCTTGGGCTGACCACCTCCCTGCTGCTGTACACGCACTACTGGTCGCTCTACCTCGTGGCAGTAGTAGGAGCAGGGCTTGCATGGAAAGCGTGGAAGGCAGAAAATCCCACCCCATACCGCTGGGCGCTCGCTGCCGAGGTTATCGGCGGCCTCACCTTCCTCCCCTGGCTCCCGATCTTCTGGTTCCAGCTACATCACACCGGGACCCCGTGGGCTACGCCGGCATCTTTCGACGCGATCATACATGCCATCTCGAAGTTCGCAGGCGGCGCCAACAACCCAGGGCGTGCACTTGCCCTTCTTTTCTTCGCTCTCGCGGGACTGGGCTTGTTCGGCGTCGCGATCGATGTCCACCGGATCGAGCTTGACCTCAGAACACGCTCGCGGGGACGGGCCGTGGCGCTCGCGGTCTTCTGCACGCTCGCGGTCGCGATCCTCGGCGGCCTTGTAGCCTCGAGCGCCTTCGTGAGTCGCTACACCTCCGTCGTCTTCGTCCCGTTCCTAGTGCTGGTTGCCATGGGAACCTCCTCCTTAGCGTCCAAACAGGTCCGCTGGGGAGTCGTGGCAGCCGCCACGCTTCTCGGGATCGCGGGGAGCCTGCCAAATGTGTGGACCAACCGCACCCAAGCTGGCCAGGTAGCCACCGCGATCACGCATCAGGCTCATCACGGCGACATCATCGCGTACTGCCCAGACCAACTCGGGCCCGCGGTCAGCCGCCTCCTGCCGCAAACCGCGTTCACACAGATCACCTTCCCCCGCAGAACCGGCCCACGCTTCGTGAACTGGATCAACTACGCGCAGGTCAACCGTGCCGCCAACCCGGCTGCCTTCGCAAAGGACGTCGTCGCCCGCGCGGGAACGAAACACACCATATGGCTTGCATGGGCGCCTGGGTACAGGACCTTTGGGACCAAGTGCCAGCAGATCGCGGGCTATCTTGAAGCTGACACGGGAACGCCACCCACGCAGGTTGTCCAGTACGATCCCTCGAAGTTCTTCGAATTCTACGAACTGCAGCGTTTCGGACCCCGGCGGTGACCGCTGTCGCGCACCAAGACCACGACATGGTGCGATGAGATCACAGATAAGCAAACTGGCCGGGCTGGCCAGCAGCGATACTGTAGATCACACCCGCAGGGCCTTGATCGCGGCGCTTCCTGCCTGGCTGACCGCCAGAGCCGTCGTCATCTCGACCCTCCTCCTCGCCCACTTCTTGCTGCGCTACCTGCATCCGACGTCCGCCACCGTAGCCATGCACGTGCACGAAGGTCTCCTCGGTTGGGATGCGAGCTGGTACCGGGCAATAGCTGCTCATGGATACGCTGCGCTTCCAAGCTCCTCGTTGCGGTTCTTCCCACTTGTCCCCCTGCTCGCGAGCGGCGTGGCTACGAGCATCGGAACGGCGGCGGGAACAAGCTTGCTCATAGTGACAAACGCGCTTGCTCTCTGCGCAACGGCCCTCCTGTACGAGCTGGCGCGGCACGAGACCGGCGACGAGGCGCTCGCACGGAGAGCTGCCTGGTTGATCTCGCTCGCTCCACCAGCCTTCGTCCTCGTCATGGGGTACTCGGAGTCCGCCCTCATCGTGCTGGCGATCGGCATCATGCTCGCCTTGCGAACCCGACACTGGACGTGGGTCCTGCCGCTCGGTTGCCTCGCGGGCGTAGCAAGGCCGCTCGGCTTGTTGCTCGCGGCGCCGATCGCTATCGAAGTGGCCCGCAACTGGAGAAGCGTGGACCTCCGACGGAGGATAATTGGCGGATCGGCCGTGCTCTCACCGCTTGCAGGAACAGGCGCCTACCTCACCTGGGTGTGGTCCCGCTACGGCAAGCCCTTGCTCCCGTTAACTATCCAGACGGAGGCGAAGCACCGCGGCAGCTTCGCAAACCCCCTCGCGACCCTGGCCCACGACGCGTCCTTCCTCTTCCACGGTAGGCACATCGGTACGGGCTTGCACGTGCCCTGGGTACTGCTGGCTGCTGCGCTGGCCGTGGTGGCGTTCCGGAGATGGCCCGCATCCTACGGCGCCCTTGCCACGTTGGTCATCGTCGTCGCGATCAGCCAGACTAACCTGGACTCGTTCGAACGCTACGCGCTGAGTGCCTTCCCGCTGGTCCTGGCCGCAGCGAGCCTCACCTCCAGCAGGCGAGTCGAGCGAGCCGTGCTGGCGCTGAGCGTTGCGGGAATGGTCATCTACGGCCTCCTCGCGTTCCTGGGCGCCTACGTTCCATGAGTCGCGTACCCTTCCTTACCGGGCGTCTTGCTTCTCTCCGAGCGCTTCGGCGAGGCGGCCAATGGCCGACGCCAGCTTTTCTCGAGCATCCGAAGCAACCTCCGCAAGAGCCGCGCCAGGCATGAGAGACACCGGGTCGGCGGCAGCGACGCGCGTACCAGCGTCGACGGCCTCGAGCACGACGTTGCAGGGCAAGAGCAAGCTGACCGATGGATCGAGCTCGAGCGCCCTATACGCCAGGTCGGGATTGCATACGCCGAGGATCTTCAGTGGCGGCCTCTCCACTCCCAGCTTCTGCCGCAGCGTTCCCGCGACATCGACCTCACAGAGGACGCCGAAGCCCGCCTTGGCAAGCTCTTCGCGAACAAGCTCTTCGGCCTCGGCTGCAGGACAGGTGAGCTCCGCCTGTATCGCGTTCACCTCCGCGCTTCTTCGAGCACCCCAGCGAGGCCGAGGTCAGACTCGATAGTTCTGCGAGGCTTGGCGCCCACGCTCTGTGCGACGAGCTGGCCTGCTCGAAAGAGGCCCAGGGTTGGAATGCTGAAGATACCATAGCTGGCTGCAACCTCCTGGTTGGCGTCTACGTCCACCTTGACGACCTTCAGCTCGCCTGGGTGGGCCTCCGCTATCTTCTCCACCTCTGGAGCGACCATCCTGCAGGGCCCGCACCACGCGGCCCAGAAGTCGACGAGCACCGGGAGCTCCGATTGGAGCACCTCCGTGCTGAACGTCTGCGAGTCGTCTGCGTTAACTATGGTCGACATCTTCTCATCTCTCCATTTCGATCGGGTCCGTTACGGCGCTCCAAAACAGCCTTCGGACCAAGCCGTTGCCCTGGTCTCACGCTGTCCATGTGCACTCTGTCCATAACCGAACACGGACCAGCTCCGCTATATTCCACCCGGCGATGGGCGGCCTCCGCCTTCTGCTCGGCGCTGGGCTCCTTGAGCACCAGAAGGTACGTCGCTGCGCCTCGCCCACCATTCATCGAGACGCTCATAGGCTTCTGCCTCTCCGAGCGGCCCCTCGTCGAGACGCAGCTCCAACAGGAACGCAAGCGCCTCGCCCACCAACGCTCCCGGCGGGATCCCCAGTCGTGCCATGACCTGATCACCGTCGAGATCAGCACGAATCGCATCAAGACGCTCGCGTTCTTCGAGCTCCGCGACACGGCGCTCCAGCTCGTCCATGCGAACCCCGAGCGCGCGGGCGCGTTCGGGGTTACGAGTGGTGCAATCACATCGGGTCAGCTCGTTAAGCCTGCCGAGCAGCGGACCAGCGTCGCGCACGTAGCGGCGTACCGCGCTGTCAGACCAGCCCATGCGATAGGTGTGGAACCTCAGGTGAAGCTCTACAAGGCGCGACACGATGCTTATGTCGCTGGTCGGATATCGCAGAGCCTTCATCCGATCACGAGCCATCTTCGCGCCAACGACGTCATGGTGGTGGAAGCTCACGCCCGTCGAGTCGAAGGCTCGCGTTCTGGGTTTTCCGATGTCATGGAGCAGAGCCGCAAGCCTGAGAAGCCGGTCGGGCCGCGTCTTCGACACAACCTCCACTGTGTGCGCGAGAACGTCCTTGTGACGGTGCACGGGATCCTGCTCCAGGGCAAGTGCAGGAAGCTCGGGCAGGATCTTGGCTGCGAGACCTGTTCTCACCAGGTACCACAGGCCCGCGCTCGGGTCCCGAACTACGAGAAGCTTGTCCAGCTCGTCGCGGATCCTCTCGGCGGACACGATCGTCAGTCTGTCTCGTCCCTGTTCCACGGCCTTTGTCACAGACGGATCCGGGTCGAGATCCAGGTCGGCAATGAACCTGGCGGCACGCATCATCCTTAGAGGATCTTCGTCAAACGCGACCTCCGGCTCAAGCGGCGTCCTCAGGCGTCCTGCAGCCAGGTCGCCAACTCCCTGGAACGGGTCGATGAGCTCGAAGTCGGGCAGGCGAAGCGCCATGGCATTCACGGTGAAGTCCCGCCGGGCAAGATCCTCCGTGATAGAGCTGCCGAACGCAACCACAGGCCTACGCGACCCTGGGTGGTAAACCTCCTTCCGATGGGTGGTGATCTCGTACTTTCGCCCACGATGCGAGCAGCTCACCGTGCCAAGCTCCTTGCCCACAAGCCACAGATCGTCGGCCCAGCCCGCCAGGAGCTCCTGAGTCTCGGATGGCAAGGCATCCGTTGTGAGGTCAAGATCGCAGTCCGCTATCTTGTCCCGCCGGACTATAGCGTCGCGGACGCTACCACCGACGAGGTAAAGAGACCTCCCCCTCCTTTCGAAGCGTTCCGACAACTCGCCGGTCAGTTCAGCCAGTAGCTCAAGGTGCTCAGGGACCACATGACGACCTTACAGCCACCCGGGGGAGCGCCGTGCCACCGGGGAGCACAGATGTCCGCCGCGATCGGCCACGCTTGTTCCTTCCAGCCTCGCCCGCAATGCCCCAGATAGGATCAGAGCCCGTGGAGCCCTTTACCACGAGCCGTACAAGCCATACCGGCCCCAACCCCATTGTCCCCCAAGAGCCTGAGGGCTCGGAGGCACAAGCTCAGGAGCTTTCATGACGGCGACAACGCCAACAGCAGGACGGCGCCTCACCTCAGCCGGCCATGTGGGGCGGCTTGCCGTGCTCGCCGCCGGCGCCGTCCTGCTCCTGCTCCTCATGGCGGGGACAACCGCGGCCGCCACGGGCGGCGTTCACACGCATGGCAGCGTTGCCGCGGGGCCGCCAAGCCGAGCAGGAGCCCCGGCCATCACTGCGCCTGACCCAAAGCAGGTCATCTACCTGGCCCAGCAAACACCATGGGTCAAGGCGGGAGGGCGGTTCGTGCTCGACCTCGGAGTTCACTCGCCGGAACCGCGATCGACGCTCGCGCTGTCCATCAAGCTCTACGATCGGCTCACCAGTAGGAGCGAGCTGAACAGCTCGCTCGTGAACGGTCCCACGGGCATGCCGCTGGAAACCGTCCCTCTCATGCCGCTGGCACAGCTCGTACAGGGCGCCAACGGCGCAGTCAGCCTCAGTATGAGCGTGACCACCGGAGCGCCCTCCGCCGGAGCTGTCAGCCCGGCTGGACCTTTGGCCACCCCGCTCGAACTGCTCTGCAACAGCGGACCATGCAGCGGCGTCTACCCCGTTGATATCTCGCTCGTCAACACAGCGCAAGGAGCTACCCTCGGCACTGTCGGAACCTACCTGATCTATGATCGGATGGCCCCGGCCTCCATACCGCTGCGGGTGTCACTGATAGCGCCTGTCGTCGCACCCGTCACCATGGCTGCCGGCGGTCAGCCGCATATCAACGACGGCGCCCTCGAGAAAATCTCGACCTTCGTTGCGGGTTTATCGCAGTATGAAAACGTGCCGTTCGGGCTCGCGGTCTCACCACCAGTCGCCGAGGCCCTGCAACAGAGTAGCGATGTACGGGCACACAAGATCCTCGGTGAGCTGCGCTCGCTGGCAGCGAGCGAGCTCGTCCATCCGATCGTGGACCCATCCTACGCTCCGGTCGACGTGGCCTCCATGGTGAGCGCGGGCCTTGTCGACCAGCTTGCAGCTCAGCTCGGCGTGGGCGCCAGCGTGCTCGAAGGCTCGCTCAAGCTGCGCTCAGCGCCCACAAGCTCTGTCTGGGCCAGCCGCACGAACGTCGACCCGGCCGCCGCCGCAGCGCTGCGTTCACTTGGCGTCTCGCACCTAGTGCTGCCCGCAGGGAGCCTGTCTCCAACCAGCAGCCAGCTCAGCACGACACAACCTTTCTATCTCGACACAACGGGCACGACCCCCGACCTCGCGACGATCTTCGACCAACAGCTGACATCGCTCACCTCGAAAGGAACGGGTCAGCCCTTGGGCGCATACCATGTGCTCGCAGAGCTTGCCCAGATCTATTTCGAGCAGCCCAATTTCCCGTACCTTCGCGCGGTTGTGATCGACCCGCCGTCCAGCTGGTCACCTAGCCCAGCCTTTCTTCACGCACTCCTGGGAGCCGTCGCAAGCAGCCCTTTCGTCAAGCCGATCACCCTTGCAACGCTGTTCTC
>JAJYWA010000015.1 GCA_021791755.1 Actinomycetes bacterium
TGCGAGTTACCCAGCTTCGAGGCGCGCAGCTTCGAGGTGCCCAGCTTCACCACGATACCGAAAGCAAAGGGCCTAAAGCATCGCCGAACCACCGGCAGCATTACCCTTATTGAAGCGAGCACTGGCGCCGGCAGGGCCTATAGCGCCACAGTGGAGCACAGGCCAAGTGAAGGGCCTAGGACAGCAACGATGCCAGAGCCATCAGGGCCATCAGGGTCATCAGAGCCATCAGGGCCATCAGAGCCATCAGAAGCCTGCAGAACGATCAGAGATGGCAGGACAACAATCGGGACCAGAGGAGGCACCCACTTGAGCGAACGCAAGAGAGCACTTATCACAGGCATCACTGGGCAAGACGGCTCGTACCTTGCCGAGATGCTGCTCGACAAGGGGTACGAGGTGACAGGCATGGTCAGACGATCGAGCACGGTCACCTTCGAGCGCATCGCCCATATCCAGGACAGGATCGCGCTCGTCGCGGGCGATCTGCTCGACGAGGTCTCGATGATCAGCCTCCTACGAGAGCATAGGCCCCACGAGGTCTACAATCTCGCCGCACAGTCTTTTGTCCAGACATCATGGGGACAGCCAGTCCTCACGGGAGAGACGACCGCACTCGGAGTCACCAGAATGCTCGACGCCATCCGGATCGTCGATCCTGACATTCGCTTCTACCAGGCCAGCTCCAGTGAGATGTTCGGCAAGGTGAAGGAGGTCCCTCAGAACGAGAACACCGACTTCTACCCTCGCAGTCCCTACGGCGTGGCCAAGGTGTACGCGCACTGGATAACGATCAACTACCGGGAGAGCTATGGCCTCCACGCCTCGTCGGGCATCCTGTTCAACCACGAGAGCCCGCGTCGCGGCCTTGAATTCGTCACCCGCAAGATCACCCATGGCGTCGCTCGCATCAAGCAAGGGCTTGACCAGAAGATCTACCTGGGAAACCTCGATGCGAAACGCGACTGGGGATATGCGACCGACTACGTGCGCGCGATGTGGCTCATGCTCCAGCAGGACGAACCTGACGACTACGTGGTCGCCACCGGCCAGACCCACTCTGTACGCGAGTTCTGCGAGCGCGCATTTGGCCATGTGGGCTTGACATGGCAGGACTATGTCGAAATTGACGAGCGCTTCCTCAGGCCCGCGGAGGTAGACCTCCTCGTAGGAGATCCCTCCAAAGCTGAGTCCAAGCTGTCGTGGCAGCGTGAGGTGGCCTTTCCTGAGCTGGTGGAGATGATGGTCGATGCTGACATGAAGCTCGTGCACGACTCGATGTAGAGCGTGGACCGTAGCGCGTGAGCCGCGCCGTGAGATGACATGGGTTGCCAGGCATACCAGAGCTGCGCAGGTGCTCCGGTTGCGATGCTCCAGATCCTATAGTGCCGCTTGGACTAAGGCTCGTCCTGGCCGTAGCATGGCTACGCAGAGATGAACAGCGTCATCAGCTTAGACAATGTTGCAGCACTGGCCAGCGGTTTTCCCGCGCTTGCCGGCGTCGACCTGAGTGTCTCCGAGCGTGAGATCGTGCTGCTGAAGGGCCCCAACGGCGCAGGTAAGACCAGCATCCTGCGAGTATGCGCTGGGCTGTTGCCAGTTGTGTCGGGAGAAGCAATGGTCCTGGGGTGCGACCTTCGAAAGGACCGACGATCCGTGCGACGCTACGTTGGACTGGTAGGCCACACCGCCTTCCTATACGACGACTTGACCGCCGAGGAGAACGTCAGGTTCGCCGTCCGGGCGTCCCGCGCCGGCGAGGACAGGATACGGCAGTCCCTGGCTCGGCTGGGCGTCAACGGCAGGCTGCTCTTCACCAGGGTCGACAGGCTGTCAGCCGGCCAACGAAGGCGCGTCGTTCTTGCAACGCTTCTCGCCCGGTCTCCCCGGTTGTGGTTGCTCGACGAGCCTCACGCCGGCCTCGACACCTCGGGGAGAGATCTTCTCGACGAGATCATCACGGAGGCCCGCGACGACGGAACGACGATCCTGATCGCCTCGCATGAGGGAGAACGCTCTGTCCGCCTGGTGGATCGGGTGGTCACGGTGGCGGGCGGGCAGGTGACCACCTCCGGCGTGCCTAAACTGACGCTCCCGAGCGCTCTCGGCCCCGAGGACGAGCCGGAGACCGCGCATGTGGCGTGACGCTCTCCTCGTCGCAGAGAAGGACCTGCGCATCGAGATGCGATCGCGCGTGACCATAAACCAGGTGGCCCCGCTGTCAGTGCTGATCCTCGTGCTGTTCGCGTTTGCGCTTGGACCAGATCGAAAGCCACTGGTCGCGGCCTCCGCAGGGCTGTACTGGGTAGCCGTGCTCTTCGCCGCGGTTCTAGCAGTCCAGCGAAGCTTCGCGCTCGAATCAGCGGAGTCCGCAAGGGACGGCTTGAGGCTTTGGGGACTCGATCCAGCGGGAGTGTTCCTCGGAAAGGCCGCTGCGCTCAGCGTCCAGCTGCTCGTGCTCGAAGCGCTGCTGGGGGCAGGCGTCGTCCTCCTGTACGGCGCCAGGCTCACCGGGATCCTGCTGGCGATTGCCACATGCCTGCTCGCAACTGCAGGACTCGCCGCAGCAGGCGTCATCTACGGAGCAATCTCCTCGGGGCTGCGCGTCCGGGAGACCATCCTGCCGTTCCTCATGCTCCCGGTGGTAGCCCCCGTGCTCCTTGCCGCCACGGAGTCCTGGCGCTCGACCGCCACCGCTCACGGCACGCCGACAGGCGAGCCGTGGCTGAACCTGCTCGCGGTGTTCGCCGCGGTCTACCTGTCCGCAGGCGTGCTCGCCTTTGGCCCGCTATTCGAGGAGTCATGATCACCAGCAAACACCTGGACCGGCTATCACCACCTAAGCAACGCTCAAAGGTTGAGCGCTACGGAGTGGCGCTTCTGGGAGCCTTGTCACTGCTCGGGATCGCCGCGACCGTATGGCTCGGCCTCTGGGTGACTCCGCCAGACGTGAACATGGGCCAGCTGGTCAGGCTCGTCTACGTGCATCCTCCTGTGGCCTGGGTGGCCTACCTGGCATTCGGTGTCGCTGCCGCAGCAAGCATCGCCTACCTATGGAAAAGGACCCGCTCACCCTTCTGGGATCGCGTGGCAGGCGCCTCAGCAGAGATAGGCGTTGTCTTCTGCGCCCTGACCCTGATCAGTGGATCTATTTGGGGCAGGCCGACTTGGGGTGTCTGGTGGACCTGGGATGCCCGCCTCACCTCGACTGCCCTGCTGTTCGTTCTCTTCCTGGGCTATCTCGCACTGAGAAAAGTGCCGGGCAACCCTGAGGCACGTTACAAACGATCCGCTATTGCCGCGCTCATCGCTTTCCTCGACGTGCCGGTCGACCACTTCTCCGTTCTCTGGTGGCACACTCTCCACCAGCCTCCTACAGTGCTGGACGCCGGCCTCACCCCACACATACATGGGATCATGGCATGGACTCTTCTGCTCGGCTTCTGCTCCTTCACGCTCGGGTTCGCGTGGCTCCTCGTTCAACGCTACCGAGTCGAGTCGATGCGCCAGCAACTCGATGAAGAGTCACTGACCGCGTCGCTCGCTGAGCGCAGAGCAGAGGCTGATGCAACGGCTGATGCAGAGGCTGATGCACCAACCAGCACAAGGCCACCGGTCGGGACTATAGCGAGATGAAGTACATTGACATGGGGTATGCCATCGTACTGGCTACGCTTGCCGCCTACGCGACGACCATCGTGTGGAGGGCAAGGAGGTTGTCACGCGGGATACCCCGGCAACGGGAAGCGCCACCCGGTCCATGAGCGATCCTCGCCGCCCACATCCTGGTCAAAGTCCGTCGCTTGACGTGCCTGGCAATGCCGACGCCGCAAGGCTGCTACCCGGGGCCGCTGCGATGTCAGCGCACCGGCGATCGATGGTTCGCAAGCTGGTGGTGGTGGGCGTGGTGCTCGCTGGAGCTATAGGATTTCTTCTCTTCAAAGGCATCGGCAGCGCTCTCAACTACTACGAGACGGTTAGCCAGGCGGTCGCATCCAGAGCGCAACTCGGCAGCTCGACGTTCCGCCTCGAAGGCAAGGTCGTGCCGGGAACCCTGCACGAGACGGCCTCGGCCGTTGACTTCGCGCTCGAGAGCAACGGCGTGAAGCAAGATATCGTAGACCACGGCTCCCCTCCGCAGCTCTTCCGGCCGGGGGTGCACGTGGTGCTGGTGGGCCACTTCCAGGGTCTGAACTTCGTGAGCGACAGGATCATGGTCAAGCACTCGGCAAATTACATAGCCGAGCACCCGAACAGGGTGGCCCACCAGAGCGCTCCAAGCCGGTCGCGAGCCCGCGGCGCTGGCAACCACCAACCACCTGCATGAACGCGGTAGCCGGCAACTCGGGAGTACTTCTCGCTTTCCTCGCTGCCACAGCGGGAGCTATCACCACTGGTCTCGGGCTCAGGCGATCCGCCGGACCAGGGCTACGACACGGCCAGGTGTACGCGGCGCTGGTCCTCACCGGGGCCCTCGCCGCTACCGGAGCCATGGAGAGCGCTCTCATCGGCCACGACTTCTCGCTGATCTACGTGGCGCAGAACGGGAACCTCTATACGCCCCTGCTCTACACGATCACAGGCATGTGGTCCGCACTTGCTGGCTCGATACTGCTCTGGGGCCTGATCCTCGCTGGATACCTCGCCCTGATGGTCTGGAGGTTCCGCCACCGGGTGGCCGATCCGTTGATTGGCTGGGCCACCCTTGTCGTGTACGTCACCGCGGCGTTCTTCTTCGGGCTCATGCTCGGCCCTGCGAACCCGTTCAAGACCCTTCCACCATCGCTCGTCCCCCACAACGGCGCAGGCCCGAACGTGCTCCTGCAGGACAACCCCCTGGTGGCCCTCCACCCGCCAATGCTCTACCTCGGATTCGTAGGCTTCGTCATTCCCTTTGCCTTCGCCCTGGCGTCACTGATAACCGGCCGCCTGGACGAGCCCTGGATGCAAGAGACACGACGATGGGTCCTTTTCGCCTGGGGCTTCCTCACTGCAGGGATTCTCCTTGGAGCATGGTGGTCCTACCAGGTGCTCGGCTGGGGTGGCTTCTGGGCATGGGATCCCGTCGAGAACGCCGCGCTGCTCCCGTGGCTGTGCGCGACCGCCTACCTCCACTCGTCGGTCGTCCAGCAACGGCGTGGCATGTTCAGAGTGTGGAACATCTCGTTGGTCGTCGCCACCTTCTCGCTCACGATCTTCGGAACCTTCCTAACCCGCTCGGGGGTCATACAGTCCGTCCACGCCTTCTCCGAGTCGACCTTAGGGCCCTACCTAATCGCCTTCCTAGGAGTCGTCGTAGTGGCAGGCGTGGGTCTCATCTGGTGGCGAGGAGACCAGCTCCGCTCCCCGCCCGGCGTAAAGAGCGTCCTCACGCGAGAAGGCGCGTTCCTCGTCAACAACCTCACCTTCGCGGCTCTGGCCTTCGTCGTGCTCCTCGGCACGGTGTTCCCGCTTCTCATGCAGCTGGTAACGAACCAGCAGGTAACGGTAGGGAGGCCTTACTTCGACACCATGACCCTGCCGCTTGGCCTCACGCTGCTCTTCTTCATGGCGATCGGACCACTCCTCCCCTGGCGACAGTCAACCGGAGGGCTCTTGCGCAAGCGCCTCAAAATCCCAGCCTGGGCCGCGGGAGCAACCGTGGCGGTATGCGTCGCCGCTGGCGTGAGGGGCCTCATCCCGCTGGTCGCCTTCGGTCTGGGCGCTTTTGCCGCGACGTCGGCGCTGCGACAGATCGTGCTCGCCGTGCGGGCTGCCCACCGCCAGAAGAGACCTCCATACCATGGACTCGTCGGACCTTCGAGGGGCGGCATGGTGGTCCACCTGGGCATAGTGGTGATCGCAGTAGCCTTTACCGCTGCAAGCTCCTTTGCCTACCGATCCGAAGTCACCCTGGCCACCGGCCAGTCAGTTCACGTCGACGGCCATACGCTCCGCTACATAGGGCTGGCCAGCGTGCGAACCCCGGTGCGCAACGCGATCAAGGAGCTCGTACGAGTCGATGGCGCGGGACCCTTTGCGCCGGCGGTGACCACCTTTGCCGGAGCAACCGAGGCCGTCGGTACGCCGGCGATCGACTCGACCCCGCTAGCCGACGTCTATCTCACTGTCGTGCGCCTTCCGTCTTCTCGCCACGGCAAGGCGATCATTGGCGTGGTCATCCAGCCTCTGGTCCTCTGGCTGTGGGTCGGCGGCGCACTCGTGATACTGGGCACAGCCCTCGCTGCAATACCGGTGAGGACGCGATCAGAAGAGACGAGCGACAGCGGTGGCGACAGCGACGAGAGCGAGAGCGAGAGCGAGATGGACGACGCTATCGCCGTGAGTGGCGCAGAGGCCGGCATCCCTGCAACCGTGAGCGGCGCCAGGACGGTGTGACCTGCCCGTGAGCTGCATCTCCCACCACCGAGCTTCAGCCATAGCGAGCTCCGCCAAGAGGTATCCGATACGGTGGCTTGCCTCGCTTGCAGCGCTGGCAGCGCTGGCGGGTGTGCTGGTGCTCGCAACGCGTCCTCAGGCGACAACCCTCGAAGCCTACAGCCCACTCGTAGGAAAGCCAGCTCCCCAGATTGCAGGAGCCTCACTGACCGGCCCGCCAATAGACCTCGCCCAGATGCGAGGTCGGTTCGTGCTCGTGAACTTCTTCGCGAGCTGGTGCGTCCCCTGCCTTGACGAACAGCCCCAGCTGGTCAAGCTAGCCAGCGGCAACCAAGCGCCTGGGACGTTCGCCGGCGTGCATGATCACCGCCCGCCGCCGCCGCCTCCCGTGAGCATCATAGGCGTGGCCTTCGACGATCCTGCATCTGCCGCACTCGGCTTTCTTCGCTCCACAGGAGCAACCTGGCCCGCAATCGCAGATCCCAGTGGCAAGATCGCGCTCCACTACGGCGTGCGTGGGCCGCCAGAGACGTTCGTCGTCGCGCCGGATGGTGTCGTGGTGGCGCATATTGACGGACCAGTAGCGGCAAGGACCCTGCGCGCCATCATCGCACGTGCAGCAGCGGATGGCGCCTGAATGCGCTGGGGCGGCGCTGCGGGAGCGAGCAAGCGACGGTTCCCACCATGGCTCCCACCATGGCTCTCGTGGGCACTACTGGTCGCCATCATCATCGCCGCACTCACGACCGGCGCGGTCACGACCACGAGCAGCCACCCAACGGCTCAGGCGCGCGCCGCCGCAATAGACAGCCAGATTCGCTGCCCCAGCTGCGAGGCACTCTCTGTCGCCCAGTCGAACGCGTCTACGGCGGTCACAATCCGGCGCCTCGTCCTCCAGCGAGTCGAACGCCACCAGACCGCTGCTGAGATCGAGGACTACCTCGTCAGTAAGTACGGAACCTGGATCCTGCTCCGCCCTTCCACGACGGGGCTCACTGGCCTGGTCTGGTTCATACCCATAGCCGCCCTCGCCCTCCTCGTTTCAATCGTCATCGTCTTCTTCTTCCGCCGCTCCCGCACACCGGCTCGCGCCGTGCTGCTCGCTGGCGTCCGAGCGCCATCGGAAACCACCCCGTCCAGCCTGGAAACCACCCCGTCCAGCTTGGAAACCACCCCGTCCAGCTTGGCGCCCACCGCATCAAGCCTGGCGCCCACCGCATCAAGCCTGGCGCCCGCCCCGGCAAACGCGAGAAACATGCCCGGCTTGGAGGATCGAGCTGGCTTGGAGGATCGAGCTGATCCTCCGGCGCAACGGGCGGCCCCTACGCCGAGAACCGTCCGCCAGCGTCACAAGCGCTTCTTGATCTCAGCTGGCGTACTGGCCGCTGCGGCAGTCACAGTCGGACTGCTCATGACGACCTCTTCCCCCAGGCTCCCAGGGCAGAGCATCACTGGATCGCTCTCTCTTGGAAGAGCGCAACGCGCCAGTCGCCAGCTGGTCCAAGCTCGGACACTCGTCGCCGGTGGACACGCTGTCGAGGCGCTGAAGCTCTACACCAAGATCCTAAAGTCCCAGCCCCACAACGCATCTGCGCTCGCTGAGAGCGGGTGGCTGGAGTACGAGGCGGGATCCGAAGCCGGCAATGCAGCGCTCATGCGTACCGGCGAGGCCAATGTCGAGGAAGCAGTGCACTCGAACCCCGGCGCCAGCGAGGCGCATCTCCTCCTTGCGTACCTGCTAGTCAACAAAGGCGAGACAGCTCAGGCCGCCGCACAACTCCGCCTCTTCCTCGCCGACCATCCGTCCCGCCAGCTGGTATCAGCTGAGCATTCAACCATAATCGAGGTCTTTCGGGCGGTCGGGCAGCAGCCACCAGCCTCGTAGCCCAGCCTCGTTGGCCCGTGCAGCCACGCACCGGCACACCGGCACACCGGCACGCAAAACTCGCATGCACACCCACAACGTCCACCTGGAAGACGCGCAGGACCGGCTCAGAACAGCGCGGGGGGCCACGAGGCGACTGAGCAGGAGGAACTATGGGCTACGGTCGCAGCCGTACTGCCACCGTGGGAACGGTGACCACGACCCTTGACCCTTGCCCTGGCGCCGAGGAGAGCTCGAGGCGACCACCGACCAGCGACGCCCTCTCAGTCATGCCAATGATCCCGAGATGCTGGCCATCGCCCCCTGTGGCTCCAGCCCCCAGCTCCGGCGGGTCAAAGCCGCAGCCGTCATCCTCCACCGACAGGCGAACCTCTGAAACGCCGTAGGTGAGACGTACGATGACCGAGCGAGCGCCGGAGTGGTGCTCGACATTGGCAAGCGACTCTTGAGCGATCCGAAACATCGCCACCTCGATCTGTGACGGCAGCCTGGTATCTGCTCCCTTCGCATGCAACTCCGCGCTGATCCCGCTCCGAGCCTCGAGGTCTGTGACGAGCTGGCGAACCGATGCGGTGAGGCCAAGATCGTCGAGAGCCGGAGGTCGCAGCCCCTTCATGACCTCGCGAAGCTCACCTATCACCTGCTCGGTGATTGCCCTGGATGACGCGATCATCGAGGCGCAGTCCTCCGTGCTGCAGCTCCGGGAAGCTCCCGACTCCGCGGCCCGTCGCTGCGGAGCGCGCCCTGTGCTCTTGGTGTCGTCCAAGCATTCGGCAAGGGCGCCGCTCGCAAAGTCCAGCTGGCGGATCAGCTGGATCAGTGTCTGCAGCGGCTCGTCATGTATCTCCGCGGCGATCCTGCGGCGCTCATCCTCCTGCGCCTCGATGACCCTGAGCGCGAACGCCTCTGCCCGCTGATGTCTTCTCACCTCCTCCGTCACGTCCTGGAACACCACTTGCAGCAGATGCCGGCCGTCGACCGCGGCCCCAAGCACGGTGACCTTGGGACGCAACAGCGCCTCACCACCGTCCGCCGATGGTATCGTCACCATGACGCGGTCTCCCCGGAGAACCCTCCGAGCCGCCTCGGGGCCGACCAGATCCCCCAGCTGCCGTCCCGCCAGATCGCCAGCAGCGCCGAAGCGCTCCAAGGCCGCATCGTTGGCCTCCTCCACCAGTCCTTGATGGTCGAGCACCATGACCGGTGAGCTGCCCAGCTCGAACAAGCTCCTGTACCTCTCTTCAACAGATGCACGAGCTGCTCTTGCCACCTCGGCGCGCTGGCGGGCTCTCCTCTCCGCCTCCACGCGTTGTCCCACCACGACGGAGACCACGTCGAGAACGCCTATGAGGAGCACGTGCTCTCCCATCACGAGCGTGGGCAGGTGGTTCAGGTCGAACGCCAGATCGACGCCCATAAGCACAGTCATTAAGGACGCCGTGGCAACGGAGCCGACGAACCCGAAGTTCAGAGCTGCGTACAGTATCGGGATCAGGAAGAGCGACACCATCGCGAGGTGCGCCATGGGCCCAAAGGTCGCCATGCCCAAGCGCCCCGCGGCCAGCTGGTGAAGCAGGAAGATCACGACCACGAGACCCTGGACGATCCAGAACTTGCGAGAGCTGATCGGCGGGACCACCGCATGCAATGCCTCCGAGTCGAGCTGGCGTATCCCAGCCAAACCGGCAGGGCTCGCAGGGTTTCGCTGCACCCACGGGTGCAGACGGAGCCACGGGTGCAGGCGGCCCTGTGTATGGGACTCCAGCTGCTGACCCTCCCTTGCGCCGTCACCCCTTGCGCGGTGGTCTCCTACCCCGTCACCTCTGGCGCGGTGGTCTCCTGCGCCGTGGCGCCGCAGGGTGCCCGAACCCGTCGTCACCCCTCCGGCTCCGATCCGATCAACCGGTGCTCGACAGCGAAGACGACCAACTCTGTACGGGAGCTCACACCGAGCTTCTCGAACAGGCGGCTCAGATGCCCTTCAACCGTCCTCCTGCTGAGGCCCAGCTCGATCGCTATCTGCTTGTTCCGCAGCCCCGATCCGAGAAGCCTCAGGACATCCAGCTCCCTGCGGGTGAGCGAAGGTATGCCTATGCCGTGCCCACTGGAGCGCTGGCGCGGAAGAAGCGCCTGCGACAACGCGGAGTCGATCACCGTCGCGCCGAAATGGACCGCGCGGACCGCGTTCACCAGCTCCTCCGGTGACGTCGTTTTCAGGAGAAACCCTGCGGCGCCCGCGGCAAATGCCGCCTGAACATAGCCATCGTCAGCATATGCGCTCAGGATCAAGACCCGGGCGCGCCAGCCAAGAGAGGTCATCCGCCGAGCGACGTCGACGCCGTTCATGCCGGGAAGGCGTACATCGAGCAGCACAACATCGGGATCCAGCTCAGCCACGGCCCCGGCCACCTCGTCGCCGCGCTCGACCTCCCCCACCACCTCGAGCCCTGCCGCAGAGCCCAGTATCCTCCGCGTGCCTTCTCGTAGTATCGGGTGATCGTCGACTATCAGCACCCTCACCGCATCCTCGCGGGGTGCTTCACCATTGCCAGGATCCCCATCCAAGAGGGAGCCTGCACTCCGTGCCGCGATCTCCACATTTCCTCCTAACGAGCTAGCGGGTAGCTCCACCTACTCCACTATCAAGTGTATTCACCTCAGTTACTTACGTGCTTATCCTCTGGCTGCGCGGCCGCGACGCTCGCATGATGATCTCATGCAATACCAACCCCGACCCAGGATGACATGCCTGAGGACAGCTGCTGTGCGCTGGCGAAGCACTGAGCCGGCGCACAGCGGCTCGGTGCTCTCTCGAGCCAGGCGCCACCGGGCCGCGAGTACGCAACCAAATAAGACAAGGAGCCCATTACCTATGTTCATCAATCCACACACCCCACGAAGCGGAGCTCAGGCCGTCACTGCCAGAGTGCGCACGAGACACCGCCTGGGAGCACGCGGCGGCTTGCTCACCTCGCTTGCCCTGCTCGCCGGCGTCGCAACGCTGTCGGCAGCGTGCGGATCTTCTAGCAGCGCCCCATCTGCGACCAGCGCCACGCCGCCAACGGTTCATGAGTACATGACTATCCTGACCGGCGGCATGATCAAGCAGAAGGGATGGCCCAAGTTCTCCCCGAGCGACATCACCGTGCCAAAGGGCGCGACAGTCGTGCTCACCATCACGAGCTACGACGATGGGACCGCGCCCCTCCCGTCCGGGATGACATACAACAACGTGACCGGTGGCACCGAGACGGTAAACGGCCAGGCAGTCACGACCGTGGCGAACGCCAACCTGGCGCACACCTTCACAGTGCCCTCGCTCGGCCTGAACGCACCGATACCAGCAGCCCCTACTGCGGCAGCTGGCGGCCCGCGCCAGACAACAACAGTCGTGTTCACCTTCAAGGCCACGAAGTCCGGAACCTTCACCTGGCAGTGCATGGCTCCATGCGGCAGCGGCGCCAACGGGATGGGGGGCGCCATGGTGACCAACGGCTACATGAAGGGGACCCTCACGGTCGCCTAACCACTCGACCGCATCTCACGCACCATACGCCGGGTACCTGCGCCCTCTGGGCAGGGTACCCGGCGTTGCCTCGTCTCCCCACGACGTCCAGCCCGCACGCGGGTACCGGGCGAACAGCTCGAGGTAAGGTCCCGGTGAGCAATCCTCGATCAGCCGGTAAAGCTCGTCGGGCTTACGGCTGTGCTCCCGCTTCACCGTCTCGAGCATGTTCACCTGGCGCCGGCCTGGCGCCAGGGTACGAAGGCCGCCACGCACTCCAAAGAGCACGGGCTCCGTCACGTTCCGGAAATAAAACCCCACCCCGCGACCATCAGGACCGCCGTCCTTGCGCCGCTTGGCCCACACGATCATCGTCTTATAGGAGAACCCCCAGCTCCCCATGACCGCGAGGCCTTCGGCGACCAGCGCATTGGGCACCCAGAGGTAGCAGTGTGACTGCGCGGCCATCAGGTCTGCCACCGGAAGCTCCGCTATCTCGCCCGCCGGAAGCGTATCGTAGCGAGAAAGCCGCCTGTGCTCTGGGGCGACCTTTCCCGTCCGGTTGGAGAACCGCCACGGTGGATCCGCCAGCACTGCACCGAACGGCCCGCCGCCACGGGCAGCGAGAGACGCCAGGCCGTCGCCTGCACGTGTGTCCGGAGACCTCCCCTCCGAAGACCGCCCAAAGCTCCGGTGGGGCCCGTCGCTCGACACCATGGCATGAACCTACATGCCCCACCGCAGGGGCATCAACGCCGGGAGCCATCCCAAGAAGCTGTACGAAGCGCGCGCTCTGCGGCCATATCCGCGTATCCGTGCGGCGGTGCGGGCGTGTGGCCGTGCGGGCGTGTGGACAGAACAGAGGCCGTACTCCCACAACAACGGCGCTCCTGGTAATGTCGTGCACCTGGTGAGAGCTTCAAGCGGAGGAGACTGCCGACGTATGACCGAGACTGCCGACGTATGACCGAGACTGCCGTCGTATTCGGGGGCCCATCCCCTGAGCACGACGTGAGCATCCTGACCGGCCTGCAGGCAGCGCGCGCTCTCTCGAACGCCGGGGCCGCAGGCAAGGAGCTGCACTCCATTTACTGGTCCAAGTCCGGCGATTGGTTCGAGGTCGCGCATGATGTCGAGGCCGCCAGCTTCCTCGATGGGGTGCCCCGCGGTGCGAGGCCGCTAGAGCTCACAGCCGGACCGCCCGGCTTCAGCACGAAGCCGGGAGCGCTCGGAAAGCGCCGCTCGCTGGAGATATCAACCGTCGTGAACTGCTGCCACGGTGGACCGGGAGAGGATGGCAGCCTCCAAGCAGTCCTCGATCTGGCGGGCATCGGCTACACCGGACCATCGGTCGCAAGCGCTGCTATCTGCATGGACAAGGTCGCTACAGCCGCTATCGTCGCGGCCGAGGGCTTACCCGCCCTGCCGAGGCGCCTGCTCAACCGCCAGACCGCCGAGCTGGACTTCCCTGGACCCTACATAGTGAAGCCTCGCTTCGGCGGATCCTCGATCGGGATCGATGTGGTTGCCGACCTTCCCACGGCGCTGGCCCGGCTCTCGGCAAATCCCCACCTGCGCAACGGCGCCGTCATAGAGCCCTACCGCGCCGACCTTTACGACCTGCAGATCGCGGTCAGGACCTGGCCCAACCTCCAGCTGTCGGCGATCGAGCGACCCTTGCGCGCGGGAGCGGGACAGGCTTCGAGCGCGGCCGGCGCGGCGGGTTCGGAGATTCTCGGGTATGCCGATAAGTACGTGGGAGGCGAAGGCATGCTGACCGCCCCCCGCGAGCTCCCCGCGAACATTCCCGCAGGCCTCGCTGACGAGATCGCCAGCGCAGCTCGAACGCTCGCGATCGCCGTAGGTGTGAGGGGCGTCGCCCGGATCGACTTCCTCTCGGACGGCAACCAGGTTCTCCTCAACGAGGTGAACACAGTACCCGGCTCACTCGCGAGACACCTGTGGATAGATCCTGTGATCGACCTCGTGGGTCTCCTCGGCGACATGCTGGAAGAGGCGTCGAAGCGCCCGTCCGTCGCCTTCAGCACCGTGGGCGCCGACGGGACCGTGCTCAGCGCAGCGGGGGCCATCGCCAGCAAGCTCGCCTGATCCATCGAGCACCGCCCGGCGCGCACGCCTGCGGGCAGCCAGCGACATCGCCTCGCCAGCTGGGCCGGCGAGGCGAGTACGATCTCTCGTAATGCAGTTGCGTCGCCCAGTGCTCAACGAAGGCGAGACGGCGGTACTCGACCTCAGGCCCCACTGGTCAGTGCTCGCTGCGCCCGCCGGGGCTGCCATCGCGAGCGTCGGGATAACTATCGCGGTCATCATCATCTTCCCGTCTGCTCCGATCGAGGTGGCGTATGCCCTCTTCGCGCTGATCGCAGTCTCGCTTGTCTGGCTCGCCGTTCGCTATGTCAAGAGGGAAACAACCAGGTTCATCGTGTCATCGGTACGCATTCTCCAGACCTCTGGCGTGCTCTCGAAGAAGGGCCAGGAGGTGCCCCTCGACCGTCTCAACGACGTCTCATACCGCCAGAGCTTGATCGGCAGGGTGCTCGGCTTCGGCGACTTGGTCCTCGTTCCAGGAGGTGAGGGCGACCGCATGGTGTTCCACAAGGTGTGGCGACCCACGGTGTGCCAGCAGGTGATCGCCAACCAGATCGCCCACCTCCACTCCCGAAGCACTGACCGAGCTACTGGCCGGGCGCCACTGTCGATACCGGAGCAGATAGAGAAGCTCGACGAGCTCTGCAGGAGAGGGGTGATCACGAAGGCCGAATTCGACGCAAAGAAAGCTCAGCTGCTCGACCGGATGTGACTCCGCCACAGCTGGCCGACCGGATGCGACCTCGGACCGGACGCCAGTCAGGTCTCGGACGGCATCCACGCCGGCATGCTGACGCCCCCTGCGTCACGGAACGTGACCTGCACCGGCTGGCCGATCTCGATCTCCGCCGGATCGACGCTGTTGATCTCTGCGCCCGGGCCGGCCACCAGGTTGCCGACCATCCTGATGGCGGCGTCCTCCACGAGCGAGACGACTATGACGTTATAGGGCGCGAGCACGGCGTACGCTGGGAGCAGCGGGGGGTGCGGGACCACATAGGACCATATGCTGCCCTTGCCGGAGACGGGTTCCCAAGTGCGCTCGAACGACCTGCACCAGGGGCACATCGGCCGGGGTGGGAAGCGCAGGTGGCCACAGGTCGCACACGCCTGCACCTTCAGCTGCCCCCTCGACACGCCCTCCCAGAAGCCTGCGGTCTCTGGATCGGCGCCTGATGCGCCGGGGGGCGCCAGCAGGCCGGGCGGACGCTCTTCGGGCGGCACAGGCGGCGCAGGCGGCGCAGCAGCGGTCCCGGCTGTGTTGGCGCCCGTATTCCTGTTGGCGCCCGTATCCATGTCAGCGCCCACGTTCATGCTCACGTTCATGTCGGCAGACCTCTCACCTTCTCAGCAGGATCGCACTTGTCGGGACGCCCTCGCCGGAGGTCACCAAGCAGGTCTCCGCCCCCTGCACCTGCGATGTCGACGTGCCGCGCATCTGGCGAACTCCCTCTGTGATCAGGTTGAACCCGTGGACATACGCCTCCGAGAGACCGCCGCCAGACGTGTTGATGGGAAGGCGTCCCCCCGCCCACGATATGTTCCCGTTCTCGGTGAACGCAGCACCCTCGCCCTTCGCACAGAACCCGTAGCCTTCCAGCGACAGCGGCACGAGGGGGGTGAACGCGTCGTAGATCTGAGCAACGCTCACGTCTGCGGGCCCGAAGTCGGCTCGAGACCACAGCAGCTTCGAACACGTCCACGAGGGGCCTTCCAGCGGATCCTCACAGAAGAAGTTCACCATGGTCTGATGCTGGCGCGGGATGCCCTGGGCGAACGCATGGACGTACACAGGCGCTTGGCGGCAGTCCTGGGCACGCTCCTTCGAGACGATGACCGCAGCGAGCGCTCCATCGGTCTCCAGACAGTTGTCGAAGAGGCAAAGCGGCTCCGAGATCCACCGCGCGGCCATGTACTGCTCCCGGGTCATCGGCTTCGAGCACATCATCGCGGCCGGATTACGGTTCGCATGCTCCCTGATGCTCAGAGCGACGTTGGCGAAGTGGTCACGGGTTGCCCCGTGCTCGTGCATGTACCTGCGCGCCAGCATCGCTATCTCGTCCACCGGCCTCAGGAGCCCCCATGGCCGCGACCAGTGCCCGTGGGGGGCCATCTCCTTGGCGCTCTGCGCCCATGGCTTCGGCCCTGAGCCTCGCTTGCGCGACCGCCAGGCGACCACGACCCTCGCTTGCTTGGTCGCCACCGCCATCGCGGCGTGCCCTATCGTCGCACATCCCGCTCCGCCCCCGTAGCCGACCTGGCTGAAGAACGTGATGTCCCCGGCGCCGAGGTTGCGGGCGATCTCCACCTCGTCGGTAGCCTCCAGCGTGTACGAGCACAGGCCGTCGACCTCTCCAGGCTCGATCCCAGCATCATCCAGCGCGCCAATGATCGCCTGTAGCGCCAACTCGCCCTCTGTGGCTTCAAGCGACTTCGCGAACGCAGTCTGCCCGATGCCAACGATCGCCGCCGCATCCTTCAACCGTCACACCTCCTGGTCCCACACCAGAGCCCTCGCTCTGACATCGCGGTCATGTACGAAGGATAAGCGCCCCGCTCCCCGTCCGGCACATCGCCGGCCTACAGCTACCAGTGATCCCGGCCGACGACACCTACCAGTGATGCCAGCCGGCATCCTCAATCACCCGTGCGATCCTCGCGGGAAGGTCGGCAAGGGAAAAGTGCCTACGCACGATCTCTTTGTTCCACGCGAGAAGGCGCTCGTCAGGCCGCCTCAGGAAACCGTCGAGCTCGCCATGGGCGCCCAGGTCGAACCATCTGAACCCGAATGCTGCGAGCTCCCGGGCAACTGGATAGGGAGCGATGGCGAGCGGGCGGGAACAGGCCGCGGACTCGAGCGCCGGGTTGCCAAAGCCCTCCCAGGTGGAGGGCAGGACCACTGCGTCGGAGGCTGCGTAGAGATCGAGAACATTGGCCGGGGATGCCGGAGTCGCACTGGGGGGCGGCCCGTGGACAACCCTCACCGGCGCATGTGCGAAGAGTCGCTCGAGCTGCGGACCGTAGCCGTCCTCAGGTGGACCGAGCAGCCAGTAAACAGCGTTCAATGCCTCGGCCAACTCGAGGCCTCCGGGGATGTTCTTCCTCTCCAGCGCTCGGGTCGGCTGCAGCAGCAGCCTCTCACCAACTCCAACGCCGAGAGCCTCGCGGGTAGCCGTCCTCTCTCCAGGAGCGGGGTCCGGATAAAAGGCGTTGTAGACGGTGGTGGCTGCGATTCCACGATCTGCAAGCTGGCGCCGGCTCAGCTCGTTGATCGTGACGTGCACCCATGCCTCGTCGTCCACGGGACCGGAGAACCCCGCGAACTGCTCACGCTGCCACGGGAGGTCGTGGTGGCGCAATATGGCCCTCCTAGAGCGCAGCGCCCTCGCGAGCAGCCTGGCTGCGGGCACATTGAGCGGCAGCGAGCACACGTTCTCGACGACAACGAGGTCCGCCCCGCTCAGGGCCGCAGCCATCTCAGTGCCCGAAGGCGGCTCCGGCGCCCCGATCGCCAAGCCCTCCAGCACGTAGTCCGCAGGACCCTCCCCCGCTACGGTGAACGTCGTGAACCCGAGCGCGCGAAGTGCTCCCTCCCACTTCGCGGCCTCGATGGACACCCCGTCTGGTCCACCGAGCCGGAACGACACGATGCCTGCGGTCGCGATAACGGTACATTACCGTGCCAGCCGTGGGGAGCGGGCCGGGGTGAGCAGCGAACCAAAGTTCGGGACCGAACGGTGACGGGCTATGGTCGTTCCGTGACATCTGGTTCTTCTTCCGCCGAAATCCTGTACGAGGTCTGCGACGGCGTGGCGCGGCTCACCATCAACCGCCCCGATCGCCGCAACGCTCTAACATGGGATGCGATCAGGACGCTTCGCTCCCGCGTCGCCGACGCCAAGGCCGATCCGCTCGCCCGCGTGGTGGTCCTCGCCGGAGCAGGTGACAAGGCTTTCTGCGCCGGAGCGGACCTGAGCGGCATGGCGCCGGACACCGGCTTCATCGAGGCCCACGACGCCCGCGGTGAGCTGGCATCTCTCATGTCCGACCTATGGGACCTCGGCAAGCCCACTATCGCCCGTGTCCAGGGGTTTGCCCTGGCAGGAGGCTTCGGGCTCGCTCTCACGTGTGACATGATCGTTGCATCCACCAACGCAACCTTCGGCGCACCTGAGGTAAACGTGGGCTTGTGGCCCTATATGATAACCGTGCCAATCCTTCGGTCCATGCCGCCAAAGAAGGCCCTCGAGCTGATGATCACGGGACGTACGGTCGGCGCCTCGGAGGCAGAGCAGATCGGCTTCCTCACGAAGCTGGTCTCACCGGACGAGCTCGACCAAACGGTGACGACTCTCGCTCAACAGGTGGCGTCCAAGTCCCCGACGATCCTGCGGCTGGGAAGGGACTCGTTTTACCGCGTGCTCGACATGAGCACGCGAGAGGCGCTTGCGCATCTGCAGGCGATGCTCACGCTCACCACCATGACCGAGGACGCCGCCGAAGGCATAGCTGCGTTCATGGAGAAACGGCCGCCGCACTGGAAGTAAGCAGGTCGGTCTGGTGCGAGCCCTACTCGGGCCTGGCGAACCGTCTGGCAGCGATCGCCAACACCACCACACCCGCAAGAGCTACCAGGCCAAGCTCCAAACCAACGGGCAACCGCCACCCATCCCAGCTCATTCCCTGGCCCAGCACGGCCCTCGTTCTAGGACTGAGCGCCATCTGGCTCAGCACCGCGCGACGCATGGGATCCACAGCGTAGCTGAGCGGATCCACCTTGGTAAGAACCGCAAGCCACTGGGGAAGGTTGCTCAGCGGAAAGAGCGCCCCGGAAAGGAAGAACATTGGCAGGACGAAGAATTGCATCACGACTTGGAAAGACTCCACCTGGCTGATCCTCGCGGCCAGCATTATCCCGAAGGCGGTCAGCATGAACGCCGCCAGCATCATCTCGCCAAGAAGGGTCAAGATCAGCGTGGGCGAGTACGGAACGTGCACCAGCCCCGCAAGAGCAAGCATCAGCACGCCCTGGAGCGTCGCAACAGTCGCCCCGCCGACACACTTGCCCACCACTATCGCCCCCCTGCGCACCGGGGCCACGAGCATCTCCCTCAAGAACCCGAACTCGCGGTCCCACACAATCGAGACAGCCGAAAAGATCGCCGTGAACAGCACGGTCATTCCCACCACGCCCGGGAACATAAATGTCTTGAAGTCGATGCCTGCGCCCAGGACGCTCCCTTGCGGCCCACCGCGCGCCGACACCATCGAGGCAAGGCCGGTTCCGAGCACGAACAAGAAGAGAACTGGCTGGGCAAGCGACGTGAGGATGCGCAGTCGGTTCCTGAAGAACCTGATCAACTCCCTGCGCCACACGACCGCCACGGCCCGAGCGTCATCCCTGAGTCCACCACCGGCTATACGGACAGCCGCGATGTCCAAGGAGGCTCCCAGGCGGACGGCGCCTTCGACCGGGGCCGGGGTTGGGGCCACGACCGGGGCCGGGGTTGGGGCCACGACCGGGGCCGGGGCCGTACCCACGAGCGGATCGCTGCTGGCGCCCGTGTGCTCTGGCGTCGAAAAGGGCTCGCCGGCCTCGCTAGCCTTGACGGGCTCGCTGCCCTTGCCAGGCTCGCTGCTCATCTCGATCTCATCGCCCGCATCCACGGGCGCGTGGCGTTAACCTCGGAGGTGGATGCCTCGGCGTCCCGAATGGTCCTGCCGGTGAAGGTCATGAAGACGTCGTCCAGCGTTGGCCGAGCCACGCTCACCGACGACACCGGCACGCCCAGCTCGCCGAAGAGACGGGGAACGAACTCGGCTCCGTTCGCAACATGTATCGCCACCGCCCCCTCACTGATGATCGGATCGAGGCCAAAACGATCCCGCAGCGCGCTCGTCACCTGGTCCTGGTCCGGCGCCCGCAGCACGACGCGATCAAGACCCACCTGTTCCTTCAACGTCTCTGGAGTACCCATAGCCACTATCCTGCCGCCGTCGATGATCGCGATCCGGTCGCAGTGCTCCGCCTCGTCCATGTAATGCGTCGTGAGGAAGATGGTGACCGCCTCCCTACGGCGCAGCTGCTCAATGTACTCCCAGATGTGCGACCGTGTCTGTGGGTCCAAGCCCACCGTGGGCTCGTCGAGGAACAGCACCCTCGGTGAGTGAAGAAGGCCGCGTGCTATCTCGAGGCGCCGCTTCATTCCACCCGAAAAGGTCCTCACCAGACCCGACCTGCGGTCCCACAGGCCGACCATCTCTAGGACTCGCCTGAGCCTCTCTGCAAGAACGGCCTTCGGCACCCCGTAGAGGTCGGCGTGGAAACGCAGGTTCTCCTCTGCGGTCAGGTAGTCATCAAGCGTGACGTCTTGGAACACGAGGCCGATCCTGCGCCGGACCTCCAGGCGTTCCGCAACGACGTCATGGCCCGAGACCCTCGCAGTGCCACCGGTCGGCTCGGCGAGTGTGCAGAGGATCGAAATGGTCGTGGACTTACCAGCCCCGTTCGGGCCGAGGAAACCAAAGGTCTCGCCGGCCGCGACGTCAAAGCTGACGCCTCGGACCGCCTCGATCTCGCCATAGCGCTTCTGTAGGTCACACACCTCGATGGCAGGGGCCACCGCGCTGCCCGTTCCTGCGCTCAAGTTCGTCCTCTCACTCTGGCCTTACTGGCCTTACTGCTCATCTGGGCATGACGCCGTGGATCGCTATGCCACAATGTCGCACTGTTGCACTGATCAATACTGCAGCAAGGCCACGCGCGGCCGCCAAGTCGGCCGGTGGGAACATGATCTGGCCCAGTTGGTGCGCCAATGCACCGCTAGCGCTAGCGCTCGAGGCCAGCCTCGGCCGTTGGCACTCAGCCGTTGGCACTCAGGACCCCGTACACCACGTGGCGTAGCCGGTTTCTATCGGACGGACGAACATCGAGATCGATGACCACCTCATCGGTGAAAAGATGATGCAGCGCTAACAGCTGCCTTCGAAGCGAGCCGCAGTCGATCTGGCTCTACGCCGGTTAGTGGGCAAAGCGATGACGAGAGGGGAGGCACTGGGGCATCGTCATGATGGAGGTCCTGGCCGGTGGTCGTGATGAGGACCTCTACAACGGCTTCGTCGGTTAGTGGCCGCGATGTGATCGCCAAGCGCTCGGCAGACTGGCATCCGTGCGGAATGGGCCAGGCCGGGAAAGCCTCGAGCGGGGGAAGCTGGTCGATCCTCAGCTATTGGAGAAAAAGTGCAGTGAGATGACCTCTCTGTCCACTCTGACCCCCTGTTCCTCCAGATAATCCACGATCTCGCTTCCTTTACCTGTCCAGAAAACGATCGAGCGGCCGGGAGGTTCGAGATCGAAACGAACGCCCTGGATCCCTGCCGAGATCGGCGCGCGCACCACTCTGGCGGCCGTCAACTCCTCGAAAGCAGCCTCCCACGTAGGGACGAGAGGCCGTATCATCGCCAAGCTCGGTCCAGCCCTCACACCCCAGTCAAAGAGTTGAAGCCGTGCAAGAGGCCCGGCGACGCTCGACACACCCGACCGGCATGGCCAGCGAAGCCCTCCAACAAACGACCGGACCGGCGGATCTTCCTTTCCAGCAGCGTTCGCGCCACGCACCTCGGGAGTTGCCCTTCGCCGCGCCGGCTGGCTGAACCACCTCAAGAACAGAGCTGCAACAGCGATCACTGCCACTACCCAGACGACCCATAACAGCAACGGCATGCGATCACACTATATGCGCAAAGCCTGGCACAAGTCCAGCTTGTCCAGGCTTGACCGCGCTCCCACACGCTGCTCGCATCGCGAGCCCACGGCGATCTGAACGGACTGATCCTACGCTAAGCAGGCAAGCGCGGCCCAAAAATCGCCCCGTGTTCCCTGGATCACCCAGGGCGGCGCCAACTCTTACACGGACGATCCCGCTGGGAGGTTGCCATACCGCGCCCACACCTTGTTCAGCTCCGACTGCATGTAGAACGTGCCGAAGGTCACGTAAGAGAGCACGAACGCGAGCAGACCGGAACAGGTGGCTTCCACGCCTGCAATCTCCTGAGCCGCCTTGATGCGCCCGGCGGTACGCAGCCAGGACACGAGCGCCGGGACGATCAAGAAAGCACCCAACGTCACTGCAAGCAAGGAGGCGCCCGGACTGACCTTGATGCTCGCAGAGTACTGCTTGAGCTCCTTGTTGATCTTGTAGTACCAGATCAACGGGTACACCAGCGTCAAACCAAGCAGCCATACGACAATCGGCGAACGTACAGCTCCCGTTACGCCGCCGGGCGACGATCCTGGTTGAGCCTTCGAACTGCCCACCCCTGCCACATTGGCGTCATTGACCTCTTCCATGCGCACCTCCCGCCGGTAATAGCCGACCGCGTGTCCAACCACCTCGACGCGCGACCTGCATCCATCAATTCCCTTAAACCCACAAGCTTGCGATGATTATACCCGCGCTACCCACAGATATCAAGGCTTTCGGGTAAGCTGTCTGTAGTTCTTCGGCCTCTTCAGGCCTGAACCTTCTGAAGAGCGTGGCCCATCCGAGGCGGCGCACGAGAGCATGGCGACACGAGCTCAGTTCGCGCCAAGAGCTGATCATTCGCTCCGCAGCCTCAGGAATGCTCGAACTGCATCCCGGGCGTTCTCGCGGATCTCGGGACCGTGGGTGAAAGCGGCCACGCAGTACTGTTCGCCTCCAAGCCGATCCGCTGTGGTACGCGACATCGTGTAGTTGGAGCAAAAAGCGGAAAAAGAATAGCTGATCCTGCTTCGCAGGTTGAACAGTGCGTCGCCGGTGATGAGAACACCACTTCGCTCGTGCAGGAACGAGCAGTGCCCCGGTGAGTGTCCCGGCGTGTGGATCACACGGATGCCTCCCGCCACCGGAACAAGCGCCCCATCAGCAAACGTCTCATCAACCAAGCATGATCGCTGGGACGAACCAGCCAGGGCGAGCACTCTCGCGAGCGGACGCGTCTGGTCGAGCGGGGGCCGCCTGCCGGCACGGAGGAACGGTGCGTCCTCACAGTGGAGAGACACTGGTGCGCCAGTACGGTCGCGCATCCCACTCGCGCCGCCCGCGTGGTCCGGGTGTGCGTGAGTGAGCAGAATACGGGACACATCATGGGCCTCGATCCGTATGGACGCGAGCGATCGCAAGAGCCGCTTCGTTGCACCTTTCAGCCCGGCATCCACCAGCGTTACCGTGCCATCATCATCTGCGATCGCGAAAGAGTTGATGGCGCTCGATCCAAAGGTCGGTATGCGCCAAACTCCAGGGGCCAGCTCGACCACGCGACCTCTCCCGTACGGACGGGCAACGAGAGGCGTCACAGCGACCGGACCATGACCTGGATGTGGAGCCTCTCGCCCGAGCGTGAGCGCCAACCTGGAGAAGGGCGAGGGTCCCCGTGCAGCTGAAATCCGTTGGCCTTGAAAAAGGCCACCGCGTTGCGGTTCTCGAAGATGGTCTCGAGATGGCAACCCGCGGAGCCCACACCACGCAGGTAATCGAGATAACGCTCGACGAGCTGTGAGCCAAGACCGCGGCCACGGGCCTCCGGAAGCAGGTCGATGTGCAAGTGCGATGGCCAGCGCTCGTCGAGGAGGTCCTCCATCGGCAGCTTACGCTCGCGAACGATGTCCCCCGCGATGTCTGCCATCGAGCGCCACAGCACCGGAGCCGTGCCACCACGGATCAACAACCCCCTGTGGATGACGTGTGGCCACAGCACGCGCACGATACTGGGGACCTTCTTCGTGTCAACACAGCCAAGCAGGTAGCCGACCACCCTGCGTGCCGGTCCTTCACCATCCTCGTCACCGGTCTCGACGACCAGTGCAGACTCGGGCTCCCGATCGGTCCAGTAGCCGCTGAACGCGTCTGCGAAGCTCTCTCTGTCTCGCCACAGCCAATCCACCGGCTCGCCCATGAACCCGGTCTCGTGGCAGATCCTTCGAACCTCGGACCTATCCCGCTGCTCGTAGGGGCGAACACGCATCTCCCTATACTGCAACCCAGACAGGGCCGCCAGCGAACCAGCGGCCGCGTGCCAGCGAACGCCGGCGCGCCCGAAGTTGCCGACTCGTCCCGGCTCACCCAACAGCCGCCTGGACCTCCGGACCTATCCGGAACCTATCCGGAGCCACTAGCCGCATCTACAGGATCCCTCCAAGTCCAAGTCCAAGAACACGCCTGAAGATGCGTGAGGAGGCCAGGACTACTGATCTGCAGCTGCTTCGGTGTGAGACCGAATTGAAGATGGACCAGAGCATCAAGAAAAGCATTGAAGTGTACGCGCATACTCTGCTATGCTTACCCCATGGCAGTGACCTGGGCTGCTCTTGGCGTGTTAGCGCTCGTGTCGTTCGGCTTCATGGGGCTGGTGTGGAGCAAGATCGATGCGCTGGGCTCGCAGCTGCAGAACCAGATCGGCCGGCTAGACACGAAGATCGACGCCCTCGGTCGTGAGCTTCGTCAGCACCCGGCTACCACCTGAGACCCACACAAGGTGACCATTGGCAGACGTGTGCGATGCAGCCGGTAATCCGGGGGCATGCCTGTAATTTGCCGAGCTCTTGGTTCCTACCGCGGGTGACGTAGCCGACTCGACCAACCTCTGAAGATGCCGGCTTGCGCCATGGCGTTGTCGGAAAACGCCACAAGCGCTCCGCGTCGCCGTTCGAGTCCGGGCCTAGCCGGGGCCGGGGCCGGGGCCTATCCGGAGCCGGAGCCGCCAGATGTGGACGATCTCATCGGCACGAAGCCCGCGAGCCGCGCGGTCATCGTCGTACCCGTCGATTCGTCGAAGGCCACCTCCCTGATCAACGTATCGGTCGATGGATCGACGAGCATGGCCATGCTCGTGCGGTCGGTGTGCGAGGTCCCACCCGTTGATGTCGTCGTGACCTCGATCATGTCGACCAGCACAGCATTGAACGTCCCTCCGGGGACGCTCACGTTCTCCCGCTTGACCACGTGCACCTGTTCCATGATGCGGTCGCTTACGGCCGCTCCTGACGCGGTGAAGCTGCACGAGGAGTCAGCCGACCAGGAGTGGCCAGGGGCGAAAGGCGCCTCGTACACGACGAGTGGTGGAGACCAGATGCACGCTGTCGCCACGGCGGCCCCGGAGCTGTTGAGGAGCTCCAAGCTCGTCTCCACGACGTTGGTCCGTGAGTACTTGTACAGATCACTCTGCACAAGCGACCCGCCGAAGCCGGTCCACGCCACGCCAACCTCCGAGCCCACAGGAAGCATCTCAGCAGTGGACGTGCTCGACTGCGACGAGCTGGGCGACCCGTTGGAAGAGGCGCCCGTGATGATCGTCGAATACCGGTAGGTGCCCATGGGGGGCACGTGAAACCCTCCGGCGCTCGACCCTCCACCGGGGGAACCTTCTTGCCTGGCACTGGCGCCTCGAGCACTGGAGCCGGCTTTGCGACCACCGGAGGAGTTGCGGGTGATCACGACACCTGCGACGACCGCGGCGACCACGACCACCACGAGAACCAGCGCTCCGGCTCCAAACATCGATGCTCGCCGCGGGGAACCAGCCGCTGCCCCGGCTCGGCGAGCTCCAGAGCCAACACCACGAGATGGCTGGTCCGAGCCTGCCACGCCAGCTACTCCGGGCCATTCATGAGTCGGCGATACCCTAAGACCAGCACCCGTTGTCGAGACACCGACGGTGGCGGCATCAGCGTTGACATCGGCGGCAGCAGTCGCCTCCTGTCCCACCGGCTCTGTGGCTTCCACTGTAGCTCCGGTTGACGACGAGGACCCGGCCTGCCACCCCTGCAATCCAGACGGATCGCCGAGAACCTCAGGGCCGGGCTGAGAATCAAGCCTCTTCACCAGCGCTTCATCTGCTGCACCAAGCGCAAGAGCCCACGTTCCCACGGCCCAGCGAGCGAGCGGCTCGTCGATCCCTAGATGCTCGCGCAGCCGCGCGGCAAGCCTCGGTAACAACAACGGCACAGTCTGGGAACCGAGACTGGCACTTGACCGCAGGTCCTCTGCAACACCTTCCCGGAGAGCAGACACCGCTACAGATATCTCGGCTGGGTGCTCCCCACAAAGATCACGGAGAAACGCCTCCACCCGCCGGGGGTCACTTGCAAGAGCGGGACCTTCGCTGGCCAGCAATCGCGCAACGGTCGTCCGCACCACATCGCGCGATCCTTCCCCCGCCTCGGATGATGGCACCTCGTGCTCCATAACTTCGTTACCTCGCCCTAGACTCGCAGCTGGGAACACCTAACTGAAGATCGCACCTCTGTAGGCAGCAACACTATGTCGGCCGTGCACTATGCCTCTATACGGCCCCTATGCCGGACCCCGACGACTAAGACCCCCGCTGAAGCCCGTCCACGCACTGTTGCATTCAGCCTACACATCCCAACGATCGAAGATCCACGCTTATCTTCCAGCGCCCGGAGTACGAGGTGGGCGCCGATCCGGTCGGATCGGGGTGGATCGGCGCCTGTATACTGCTGTTGCGGCACACAAAGCCAACCGCGCGGTGGAGGAGCAAGAGTATTGGCGCCAGAGGAACGCTAGAGCAGGTGAGTGAGCATACTCTCCCAATGGACGGCGCCGGTGCGGACCAGCCAGCCCTGGTGATCGATGGCGTGGTGATAGAGCATCGTCGTGGTCGCACGCTCGTCATAGGCCGCGGCGCGGATGCAGATGTGCGCTTGGAGCATCCTCTCGTGTCACGGCATCACGTGGCAGCCGAAGCAATTGAGGGAGGCTGGCTTCTGCGGGATCTCCAGAGTCGCAACGGGTTGTTCCTCGGAGATCAAAAGGTGCCCCTCGCGCGCCTACCCGCGAACGAGAGCGTTCGGCTTGGCAGCCCGGACCGGGGACCGTCGGCGACGCTCCGATCGCTGCCGGGTGATCACCAGCGAAGCGATCCACCGGACACGGGCCAAGACCTCGCAGAAAAAACCCGCTCTCCAGGGCTTCACGCGCTTGCAAGGCCGCCCGCTCGGCCCGGCGTCAACGACTCCGCCCACGGCTTCGGTAGGCTGGAGACTGTCTACGAGGTGCTGGCCGAACGCGTGAGGATCGGCCGTGCGCCCAGCAACGACCTGGTCATCGCAGGCGACCTCCGGGCCTCGCGCCACCATGCCGAGCTGCTTCGAGACGAGGATGGCGCGTGGCGCGTCATCGATCTTGCCAGCCACAACGGAACCTTCCTCAATGGAGCCCGCGTGCACCGCCAGGCCAGAGTGCTCGACGGCGACCTCCTCAGCATCGGGAACCATCTGTTTCGCTTTGCGCACGGCGTTCTGGAGGAGTACGCGGAGACCGGCGGCACATCGTTCGAGGTGATGGGTCTGTCCGCCTGGAGCGATGACCATTTCCAGCTCCTGGATGATGTGAGCTTTTCGCTGGGGCACTCGAGCATGCTCGCGGTGGTCGGCCCCTCGGGCGTCGGGAAGACCTCCCTGCTCAATGCCTTGACCGGCTTTCGCCCGGCCGACAAGGGGGCCGTGTTCTTCGCCGGCCGCGACCTGTACTCGAACTACGACGATCTGCGGCGTCGCATGGGGTATGTCCCCCAGGAAGACATCGTCCACCCGCAGCTGTCCGTACGCCAAGCGCTGTCGTACGCCGCCAAGCTCCGCTTTCCCGTAGATATCGATGCCGCGAGCCGCGACGCGCGTGTCGACGAGGTGATCGCCGAGCTCAGCCTCTCGGACCAGGCAGGGACATCGATCCACAAGCTCTCAGGCGGACAACGCAAACGCGTCAGCGTCGGCATCGAGCTGCTGACCAAGCCATCACTGCTGGTGCTCGACGAGCCAACCTCAGGCCTCGACCCAGGCAATGAGGAGCACGTGATGACGCTCCTCCGAGAGCTGGCCGACAGCGGAAGGGTAGTCATAGTCGTGACTCACTCGCTCCAGAGCCTGGACCTCGCAGACAAAGTGCTCTTCCTCGCCAAAGGCGGGACCGTCGCCTACTACGGCCCGCCGTCCGAGCGCGGAGCTTACTTCGCCCGCCAGGGCGTCATGGGAGGCGATGCCAGCACCTTCAGAGCCATCGAAGAGAGCCCGGTTCCCGGATGGGCTGAGCGGTTCCGGAGCGATCCCCTCTACGAGACGCACGTGAGCCGGCCGCTCGCACGGGCAGATGTGCAGCGGGCCGCCGCAACGGCACGCAACCCGCTCCCCCCGCGGCCAGAGCTGCCCTGGCGCGTCCAGTCCTCGGTGCTCATCCGACGCCAGCTGGCCCTCCTGCGCTCGGATCGTCGGACACTGCTGCTGCTCTTGGCGCAGGCGCCGCTCTTTGGCGTCATCGACCTTCTCCTCTTCCCTCCGGGAAGCATGTCGACCAGCCAGGGGCCGTTCGCCGCACTGCTGGTCTGGCTGGTGATGATCGGCGCGACGTGGCTCGGAACCTCCAACGCCGTGCGCGAGATCGTAAAGGAAAAGGCCATTTATCGCCGCGAGCGCTCCGTGGGCCTGTCGGTGGGGGCGTACGTGTTCTCGAAGACCGTGGTATTGGGTGGGATCGTCATCGTAGAGTCAGTTGTTCTTCTGTTCATCGCAATGGCACGCCAGCACCTGCCGCCTTCCGACCCCGAGCACCTGGTGTCAAGCATTCACCAGGCCATGCCAAACGCACTGAACGGATTGAGCCCCTTCACCACCGGAGCGCTCCTTCAATCACCGCAGATCGAGCTCGCGATCGGCGTGGCGCTCACCGGATTGGCTGCGACCGCGATCGGGCTCCTCGTCTCCGCGACGGTCAAGCGATCTGACCAGGCTCTCGTGGTTCTCCCCATGATCCTCGTCGTCCAGATTGCCGTGTCGATGCCGCTGCTGCTTCTGAAGAACCACAACCCCGTGCTGCACGTGCTCGGGTACCTTTCGAGCGCGCAGTGGGGAACCGCAATGGGCGCCACAACTGTGAGCCTCAACCAGCTCCTCACCTCCTACCAGCTCAGCCTTACTGCCGGTGGGGCGTCACTGTCCTACGCTCTGGGCCACCCCGTGCCGAGCAGCTTCGTAGCGTCGCAGATGCTCCAAGCGGTCAACGGCTACAACCAGTGGGACCATGCGGCCGGTCCGTGGCTGCTTGCCGCGGCTGTGCTCGTAGCGTTCTCGGTCGTCGGGCTCTTGGCGACGTGGGGAGTCCTGCGCCACCAGGACGTGGAGCTGCTGGCGTCGCCGGCGGCGCACCCGATCGTCAAGCGCCAGCGCGGACCTCTGCGGTCCCGGGGCTGAAGTTGATGATCGAACCTGGCGCAAGCCGTACACTTTGTGACGGACGCACCTCTTGGACCCTGCCACCGGGTCCCTTCACCTGCCAGGTTCGAGTGGAGCAGTTACGCAGTCCTAGCATCGAAGGATGGTCGGGGTGGCGGACGACCTCGCCGGTGTGCTCCGAAAAGTCATACAGCCTCGCACTGTCCGTATGGTGCGGAAAGATCGACGCACCGTGTGAGACCACAACGAGGGCGCCGGCGCCAAATGCCAGGACGCTCGGCGGACCAATCCTGGCTCCGCACCGCCAGCACGGCGCGTCATGCCAGGGCTCCAACGGGTCCCAGAACCTCTCGGCATCGCCACCACAGGCGTCGCACGTCATGACCGAGTCGCGCAGGCGCACCAGAGCCTTGCGCCACTGGCTCTCACGCACCCGGGAATCAGCCGGATCCACCACGCCGGCGGTGAATGCTTGAGTGAACAGGTCGCGAAGCGCACGGGGGTAGAACGGCCACAGCTCCAGAGCGTTCCTGTGGGTCCCCGGCACGGGCCGGTTCGAGTCGTCATCCGGGTCAAATATGAAGACAGGGTGATCTCCGTACAGATCGCGCATCGCGCCGAGGTCCATCAGTGCATAGGAGTGCTCACGGGCCCCCTCGAACGGGTGATGGACGAAAAGCATCATGAACAGCAACACTGCAAGAGAAAACAGATCGGTGCGCGAGCTCGGGTACGCTTCTCCCCGGACCACCTCGGGCGCCATGAACCGCGGTGTCCCAAGGACCCCCCCAGAGATGACGCCGTCCACGGCGACGTTGTCATTGTCGCACACGAGCACCTCTCCGGAGGCTGGATCAACAAAGGCATTGCCAAGAGAGATATCCCTGTAGCAGAGCCCCTCCGAATGCAGGTTCAAGAAAGCCTCAGCGAGCCATATACCCGCTGTCGCGAGCACGCGCGCGGGCGGCTCCACCAGCCGGCGCACCAGGTCGCTCAAGCCGATGAACCGCTCGTCACGAAGCGGCATCACATAGCCAAACCCCGCAACCCTCGGCGCAGTGACGATGTCCATCGGCCACAGGAACGCGCTGCTAGGGGCTCCACGCCGCACCAGCTCAGCCAGAGCACGGTGCTGCAGCTCGCTCGCGACATCAGGCCTGTACCACTTGACTGCAACACTGGCATCTCCGAGCTGAGCACGGTAGACCTCACCCTGGCCGCCACCGCCTATCAGCTCGATGATCAAGCAGGGAAGGCCGGCCTTCTCAGCAAGAACTACCTGGCCCTGCCGGAGGAGACCCGCGGTCATCTCTCGCATCTCCGGTGAGCTCGGCCTCGCTCCCGATTCAGGCTCACGGCTCCTGTCCCAGCCTCATGATGACACCGACAGAGATGTCGTCTCCACTGCCCTCGCCGGAGGTGGCTTCGAGCCAACCCGGAAGGTTGGAAGCAAGCTCGGCCGGTCCATGCAGGCGCACAGTGCTCAGCATGTCGGCGCCGACCTGATCGAAGCCCGCGGCATCCCTATACGAGTTGGAGTACCCGTCCGTCGCAACGATGATCATCTCCACCGGCATGTGCGCCGGGACCACCGCCGTCCTGAACCGCTGCGGGGCGTCAGCCATGGCAAGAGACCAGGTACGATTGGCGATCAACTCATCATCGCGTCCAAGGGGACGCTGCACCTGTCCGTCAGGAGCAACGATCAGCACGTCTCCGTCGCCCAGCTGCGCAAACGAGAACCCGGCTGGCGTCGCGACAGCGAGGACCACCGTGGTTCCATAGATGACCTGCGGGTTTCTCCTGAGAACATCCCGTGCATGATCGCCGCCTGCTGCAACAACCAGCTCCAGCTCGTCTTCGCTCGGCGGATCAGCCTCGAGATCGGCGCGAACTCGCTCGGACCACGATCGAGACAACAGGTAAGGGACCTCCGAGAGCAGGATAGCGGCGCCGCCGGGCCCGCACGAGACGCCGTCGGGAGCGGTCGCCACGGCTAGCGCTGCTTCAACAGCGAACGCCGCTCCTCGCTCAGCGCGCACGCCCCTCGGATGACCGTGGCCATCGGCGACCGCCACCGCGACAGCATGAGACACCCCGTCCGGCGGCCACCATCCGATCGCGTCCTGGTTCGGACGTCCATCACGGCGATGCTGTGCACCGCGAACGCTGGCTCCCAGCACCATCCACTCGACATCCCCGAGCGACCTCACATCGCCGGCATGATCGACCTCACCCGGGCCGACGTCGTCAGAACCCGATCCCACTCGGGCACGCTCGCTGCATCCTCGAGAGGAAACAGGTGGGTTCACCACACCTCCAGCTCGGGATCCTCATCGCCACCGACAACCGGTGGGTGCATAGCGGATGAGACGGGCCCTGAAGGCGGCAGGCGCAGAGCGGATGAAGGCGATGAAGCCGGCAGGTGCATAGCGGATGAGACGGGCCCTGAAGGCGGTGAAGAGGATGAGGCCAGCCCGATCGTCGACGCCCACCGGATCTGGCGAACCAGCGCTTCGGGAGCGTTGGCCACGAGCAACGGTACAGATGGATCGCCAACGAACGCAGCAAGCACGTCACGGTCCGCGTCACGTCCGATCGCTATCGCGAGCCGCACCGCCTTCGATCCCCAGGCGCTTTCGTTCAGCGCAGCCAGACCAGCATTGAAGTCGTCCGTAGGCTGGCCATCGGAGACGAGCACGATCACCGGCGCGAGCCCGCGGTCTGGCATCGCAGGCCCCGACAGATCCTCAGCAAGAAGACTGAGCGCTGCCCCCATGTCGGTCACCCCTCCGGCCACAAGATCCGTCCAGACAAGCTCCGCAAGTGGAACCGCCTCAGCAGACTGCCACTCTGCCCCGGTAGCGAAGCGCATCACCCGCACGAAAGGTCGCGCATACGGGTTCCCCGCAGCGACCTCACGCATGTGCGGTAGAGCCTCCCTGGCCGCTGTGTTGAGGGCCTGGATCTTGCCGTCGCGCGCCATCGAGCCGGAGCAGTCTGCAAGCCAATAGAAGCTCATCGGACGGCTGGAAAGCTCTCCACCTGGACGTCTCAGCATCTCACGTTAGAATACCATTGTCATATGACATCCTTTCTCGAGCTCCGCAAGCGCGCCGGCATCGAGGTGGTTCCGCTCGAGACCAGCGCCGTCACGATCGGCAAGGTCACCGAGGCCGACCTACGGGTGAGCGATGATCCTGCGCTGTCGCGGCTCCATGCCGTCGTCGAGCGCGTCGGCGGAGGCTGGTGCGTCCGCGACCTCGGCAGCCGTAACGGCACCTTCGTGAACGGCGTGCGGGTGTGGTCGCAGAAGGCGCTTCACGGCGGAGACGAGATCAAGGTGGGCGGCACGCGCCTTGTATTCCGTTCGGGGTCGCTTTCCGGAGAGCAGACATTGACCGCAGGCGACGGAGCGCCAGATCTCACCACCCGCGAGCGCGATGTCCTCGTCGCCCTTTGTCGCCCACTCCTCTCCGGGGATGCCTTTGCCGAACCAGCCTCGACGCAACGCATCGCCGCGGAGTTGGTCGTGTCGCAGGCTGCGGTGAAGCAGCACCTCGTACGCCTATACGACAAGTTCGGCATATACGACGAACCCGCTGGCGCGAGCCGCCGTGTTCGCCTTGCGAACCAAGCCGTCGAACGGGGAGCGGTCCGGCTGGCCGACCTGCGCTAGGCACCATGGACCTCCCCCGCACCATGGACCTCCCCACGTAGACCGGACACTCTAGACAGCTTGTCCGAGAGAGGATTGTGGTATGAGCAAGGAACCAATGACGCGTCGTTACACCGACGAGCTCAAGCGGGATGCTGTGGCGTTGTATAGATCGTCTGGCCGGCCGATAAAGCATGTAGCCCAGTAGTTGGGTATATCTGACACAGCGTTGGGCACCTGGGTGCGGAACTGGGAAAAGACTGCTTCTGCAGATGAGGTCTAGACGGCGAAGGAAGAGGCGCGGCTGCACGAGCGGATACGTGAGCTGGAAACAGAGATCGAGATCTTGAAGAGGTTCACGAAGTACTGGGTAAAGGAGTCGGCGAAGTGATCAATGCAGCAACCAAGGACAACTACCCAGACGCCCGGGCGCTAGCTCGACGGGTCACCAAGCTCGAGTCAGAGGCGGAGATTGCCCGTCGCCTGGCGGGCTTTGAGAAGCGAGGTACTGAGCCGCGAGCGGATATACAGGTTCATCTCCTCTGAGGCCGCGACGTTTTCGGTCCGGATGTTATGCAAGGT
>JAJYWA010000115.1 GCA_021791755.1 Actinomycetes bacterium
CGCTATCTCATCGGCCTTCCACTCCGAGACGCCCACGTAGAGCGCCTTGCCCTGCCGGACGAGGTCATCAAAGGCACGAAGGGTCTCCTCCAGCGGCGTCTCGTGGTCAAAGCGGTGTGCCTGGTAGAGGTCGACATAATCGGTCTGGAGGCGCCTCAGGGACGCGTGCAGTGACTCCATGATGTGCTTTCGGGATAGCCCACGATCGTTATGTCCCGTGCCTGTCGGCCAGTAGACTTTGGTGAACAGTTCGATGGACTCCCGCCGGAGTCCCTTCAGTGAGCTCCCGAGAGCTTCCTCGGCTGCCCCGAGGGCATACACGTCCGCGGTGTCAAAGGTTGTGATGCCGACGTCGAGCGCAGCGTGTACGCAGGAGTCAGCTTCGTCCTGGGTGATCTGGCTTCCATGCGTGATCCAGTTTCCGTAGGCGATGGCCGAGACCTTGAGGCCCGACTGTCCGAGATGGCGGTACTGCACAGTCGCGATTATACGATCGCGCAAGAGCGTGTTGTGGGCGCGGGTTTATTGGGCCTGCTGAAGCATTGCTTGGATTGTGCCAGCGTTTCGGTGTGCGCTCGGTGTCTTGGTCAACGGACTGGGAGACCCCATAGCGGGAACCAACGGTCGAGGTCTTCTTCCATCTTGAGATCCTGGCCCAGGACCGCTTTCAGCCGAAGCTCCATCTCATTGTCACGTTGCTGGCCAGGTCGCGGGGCGAAGGGGTAGAAGGTGCCACGCTTGTACAGGTAAACGATGTAGGACATGCTCTCTTCGATATCGGTGGCACTGTGCGTCGATGACGCGTTCGCCAAACCGAAGACGGAGCAGAGAAGCTGGGGTCCGTAGCCTGCCTCCGCAAGTGTCGTATTGACCATGTGCACTCTGGTCACGAGGTCCTCCAGGTCGGCATCGTCGACGACGACCCACCTGTAGCCGTAGGAGTCGCCGACGGTGTGGAGTGAGACCTTCGAAGAGCTCGCGCCCGGATCGCTGCCATCGCTACCTTCGCCTCCGCTGTTCCCATCGACGCCGTTGCCAGAGCTAGATGAGCCGCCAAGGCTTGTAGCCTCATCTTCTACCTCGTGAAACCCCTCTCCCGCCAGGGGCTTGAAGCAGACACCAGCCCGACCCGAAGGTCGCATCCCCGCTACGCTCTCGAGAGTGACGGCTGCAGACGGTAGGGAGAAGAGCGAGTCCAAGTTGGCTTGGACGGGCTTCGTGCGTCCGAAGAGCGTGTCAAGGAACTTCATAATGCGGGCGTATCAAGCAGGACGGTTCATCTCCGATTCGAGTTTTGCCAGCTGATCGAGGCGTTTCTGAAGTGGTGGATGCGTCGAGAAGAGCGTCGAGAGGCTGACGCCCTTGGAGATCGCCGGCGCGAAGTAAAAGGCGTTGAAGTGCTCCGCCGAGCGAAGGTCTCTGGTCGGGATGCGCGCCATCTCGCCTGTGACCTTGACAAGCGCTGACGCTAGGATTGATGGGCGACCTATGAGGATCGCGCCAGACCGGTCTGCCGCCAGCTCACGATAGCGTGACAGTGCCCTCGTCAAAAGGAAGCTGATCGCGTAGATCAGCGCCGAGACGGCGAGCACGGCAAGCTCTAGGAGGGCCGCCTGGTCACCGTCGTTGCCGGTGACGTCCAATCCTCCCAGCATGTCTGCGTAAAGTGCGATCCTCGTCACCACGCCCGCCACGATCCCGAGGAAGCTGGCGATCGTCATGACCGCTACATCGCGGTGTGCGACATGGGAGAGCTCGTGCGCAAGGACAGCCTCCAGCTCCTGCTCATTGAGCCTATGCAATATGCCCGTGGTCACACACAAAACGGCGCTGTTGGGGCTCCTCCCCGTCGCGAAGGCATTCGGAATGTCGCTGGACGCTATCGCTACGCGCGGCTTTCGCATGTTCGCCATGGCGCACAGCCTGTCCACGACGGCGTGGAGCTGCGGCGCTTGGCTTGCCGTCACCTCGCGTCCACCCATCGCATAGAGCGCTATCGACGCCGAGAACCAGTACTGGACGAAGATGACCGCGGCTGCTATCACCAAGACGATCACTGCCGATATCCCGATGGCTATCAACGCTCCGAAGACGGCTGCGTAGAGCATGAAGAGCATGAACATAGTTACGCCCATGCGAGCCGAGAGCCCTCGGTCGGCGGTGATCTTGTGGCGTTCAACCACGCTCAGGCTCCGGCCCGAGGAATCGCCCCGTCTTTCTCGATCTCCGGCGCGACGTCTGAGCTTGCGAGGATGGCCTTCAGCTCGGCAAGGGACGTTCCTGCCTGGGGAAGCGCCATGTCGGATGGAGCAAAGCGACCGGGTGGGACAGCGTGTCCAAGGCGTCGCGTGTCTTCGAGGATGGCCGCCAGGGCAGCGTCGAAAGCCGCCTCGTCGTCGGATTCGACGGCTGCGACGAGCTTGTTGTCGAGCTCCTCGAGGTGAGCGGCTGTGTCGGCATCCACGTCGAACTGTCCCTCGCCGAGTATGCGAACTATCATGGTTGGCCGCCTCCGGTGACGGGGCTCTCGGGTGCGCTCAACGCGTCTGGCGCCGCTCCCGGTGAACCGCCTGCAGGAGCGCTCCCACTCGTGCCTGAACCTGCGGTTGCCTCGCCTCCGCCCCCGGCAAGCTCACCAGCTACCGCGCCAGCTGGTCCAAGCTCTCCTTTCAGCTGAGCGAGCTCCAGCTCCACCTGGGCGGATGCCGAGGTCTTGTCCAGCTCTGCCTGCAGGTGGTCTGTGGGGTTGCTGAGATCGTCCAGCGCTCCGGACTGCTGCAACTCGTCCATCGCACTGGCGCGGGCCTGCATGTTCTCTACTTTTTCCTTGGCTCTCTCGAGGGCCAAGCCTGCATCGCCCATCTCCTCCGATATACCTGCGACGCTCTCGCCGATCTTCGTTTGAGCCTCCGCGGCGCTGTAGGAGGCCTTCATCGTCTCCTTGTGCGTGCGGAACGCCTCTACCTGGCTCTGGAGACGCTGTGATGTTGCAACAAGCTTGTCTTCTTGGGCCTTGATCTGCTCGTGCTGAGCCTCCAGGTCCGTGAGCTGGCCAGCGATGGCAGCTCTTCTGGTGAGCGCCTCCCTGGCAAGGTCTTCCCTGTTCTGCGACATGGCCTGTCGTGCTTGGTCTTGCAGCTTGGCAGCTGACTGCTTGAGCTGCTGCGCCTGGAGCTCGATGCGCTTGCGCGCGGTTGCTACGTCGGCGACGCTCCGGCGGACCTGCTGGAGCATCTCGAGCTGGCGCTCGTAGGAAAGGTCAAGCGTCTCCCGAGGATCTTCCGCCTTGTCCAAGAGCTTGTTCGCCTTTGCCTGGAGGATGCCCGACAGGCGCTTCATAACGCTCATTGCTTCTTGTCTCCCTCTATGGCTCTTGCTTCTCGCGTTAACACTGCATCATAGACTGTTTGGCTCTGACGTTGGAAGGCGGCGGTTGAACGGTGGACGACCCGGTAGCGACCGGCCGGTAGGATAGAGGTGCATGGACCAGCCGCTGTGCTTATTGGCAGTTCACGCCCACCCCGATGACGAGGCATCCAAAGGTGCGGCCACCGTGGCTCGCTATCACCGCGAGGGCGTTCACACGGTCCTGGCCTGCTGCACCGGGGGCGAGGCAGGGGACATCTTGAACCCGGAGATGGACACCCCCGAGGTCCGCCAGTCGCTGCCAGAGGTGAGAATGACCGAGCTCCGCAGGTCGGCTGAGGTTATTGGCTATGACGAGGTCGTGATGCTTGGCTTTCGGGACTCCGGGATGCCGGGATCAGAGCTCAATGACGATCCCCGTTGCTTTGCCAGGGCGACCCTTGACGACGCAGTCTCGAGGCTGGTCGAGGTCATTCGGAGGACGCAGCCGCAGGTGATCATCACGTACCCGGAGGACCAGCAGGCCTACCCACACCCCGATCATCTCCGGGTGCATGAGGTGACCGTGGCGGCTTTCGGCGCAGCGGGGGATCCGGCAGCGTTTCCGGAGGCAGGCGATCCGTGGCAGCCGCTCAAGCTTTACTACACGATCTGGTCAAGGCGCCGCATGCTGGCAATGCACGAGAAGTTCCTTGAGCTGGGGCTGGCCTCTCCGTTCGATGATCGATGGTTCGAGCGCCCTTCACTGGACCACCTGGTGACAACCGCAGTTGACGTGAGCGGCTTCGGCCATGTGCAGCTGGCTGCGTTGCGGGCGCACGCTACGCAGATCGATCCGGCTTCATCGTTCTGGTTCGGGCTTCCTCCAGAGGTTGCGACCGCAGCGCATCCGTATGACGAGTACGTCCTGGCGTGTGACCTTTGCCGTGACTGCCGCGGTGTGCCGCCGGGAGGGAGCGAGGGACCGGGAGCCGAGAGCCAGGCCGAGGGACCGGGAGCCGAGGATGCCTCGACCTTCGGCGGCTCAGACGGTTTTTCGACTCAGCTCGAGTCCGATCTCTTCGACGGCGTCCGTGGCGGCTCTCAACAGCTTGCGGTGAGTGATGTGACTGGGGCAGGATTGCGATGGTCACGGTGAAAAGTGCAGGCAGGGGCAGTAGAATCAGGAGGTGTTCCGTTGTCGAAGTTCCTTAGCCAGGAGTGGCTCGACGAAATGAAGAGGCTTGCCGAGAGCCAGCCAGAGCGACCAGGGGCCTCAGCTCGTATGCAGTACGTGGTGACCGGTGGACCTGATGGGGACATTCAGTACTACTGGGTGCTTCAGGATGGCAAGCTGGTCGAGTGCGCGCTGGGCGAGCTGGCTGATGCGGAGGTCACCCTTACCCAGACCATCGACGACGCGGTCAAGATTCAAAAAGGCGAGCTGGACGCGACCGCTGCGTTCATGCAGGGAAGGGTGAAGGTAACCGGCAACATGGCCAAGGTGATGTCCCTGCTCCCGATCACCAACTCCCCGGAGTACAAGCAGCTTCAGTCGCAGCTCGGGGAGATCACTGAGTACTGATCGGGCGCCGAGTCCGGCGAGCTGCCTGGGGTCGCCGACGCGAGACAGCAAGAGGGAGTTGCGCGTCAGCGCATGAGGGACCGGAGCTCTTTGTAGCCGATGAGGCGCGCCCCTGTTTCCTCGAGCGCATCGCGGAAGGAATCGTCCGATATGAGCAGGTCACGATCGTCGGCCCGGTGTTCAGAGCTGCTTGATATGGCTCTCAGCTCGGGGGTGTCGTCGCCGGGGCGCACGTAGCCTTCGGTCACGCCAGGCTGCAAGAACCGCATCGCCTCGAGGAGCGCCTGGCGACTGCCGGATCCCGGTGGCACGGCAACGAGGTGGTCAGGGCATATCACCCCTTCCTCTGCTGCCAGGCGACGGAAAGGGAAGCCAGCGACTCTCTCGGCGTCGGCGGATGGAAGCCTTATCGGAAGCCGGAGCTCGGCCGCGAGGCCCAGGTACACGTCGAAGAACTCCGCCTTCATGTACATCGCTCCCATGTGGGAGCTCAGGTGGCTGACGTCGAAGCCCCACAAGATCGCCCGCTCCACCTGGGCTCTGCACTCTCGCATCGTCTCGTCGAGGTCTGCATGGTCCCATAGGTCAGAGAGCGTTCTCGGGAAGCCGCCCTCGCCGTCGAGCAGCGACGGCGCGTGGGTGATCGGGCCCCAGCGGTAGAGATCGTGCTCGGCGTTCAGCGTGAGCTCGACGCCCACGTCCTCACCCCGGTAGCCGGAGGCCGCCTCCCTGGCCCAGGGGCAGGGCACCATGAGCGTTGCGCAGGTTGCGAGCCCACTTCCAAGACACTCGAGCACGGCCGTGTTGGTCGCATGACTGAGCCCCAAGCCGTCGCAGCTGAGGATGAGCAGCTTCGCGTCCGGTGGGTACCCAAGGCGCTCCGAGAGTGTTGCCATACCTCGACGGTAGCGGTTCTGTGGCGCTCGCGGAGTCGAGGTCCTGTGAGCGTGTGCCGTCAGAGGGGCTCACGGACGGGTAGTGTGATCATGTGATCTCCTCCACAACATGTCTCGAGAACGCGGCGCGAACATTGCTCGAAGATAAGAGTCCACTCAGCTTTGATCGGTTGATCGAGCTGTCCGAGCTGCCGGACGACATGACGGTCCGGCTGGCGGAGCTGGCTCACGAGGTCCGGCTCGCCTGGTGTGGACCTGAAGTCGAGCTCGAAGGCATCGTGTCGGCGAAGACCGGCGGATGCCCGGAAGACTGCAACTTCTGCGGGCAGTCTGCGACCTCTGGCGCAGGCGGCGCCGGGATGAGGGCAACCCCCCTTCTGGAGCCTGACGAGGTCATGAAGGCAGCCCTAGAGGCGCAGCAGTTCGGTGCGTCAGAGTTCTGCATCGTCCTCGCAGTCAGGGGGCCCGATGAGCGCACGCTGCGGCGCCTCGTAGAGCTGGTCCACCTGGTACGCGATGGCACCAGCCTCAATGTGAACGTCAGCGCGGGAATATTGGCCGATGAGCAGGCTGAACAGCTTGCGGCTGCAGGTGTTCACCGTTACAACCACAACCTGGAGACCGCTCGTTCCTTCTTCGGCAGCGTGGTGACCACTCACAGCTGGCACGAGCGTGCCGAGACCTGTCGCGCCGTACGCAAGGCCGGCATGGAGCTCTGCTGCGGGGGCCTGATAGGTATGGGTGAGACGCCCCGCCAGAGGGTGGAGCTGATCTGTGAGATACGCAGCATGGATCCGAGCGAGGTTCCAGTCAACTTCCTGAACCCCAGACCGGGGACTCCGTTGGAGGCCGCGGCCCGTGTCGGCGCCATGGAGGCCATACGGTGGATATCGCTCTTCCGCCTCGGCATGCCCGGCGTCATACTTCGCTACGCGGGAGGCCGCGAGATCACCTTGGGCGACCTCCAGGCCATGGGGATGAAGTCCGGCATCAATGCGTTGATCATTGGCAACTACCTCACCACCCTCGGTCGAGCGCCGGAGGAAGACCTCGAGATGCTCAGGGAGCTTCAAATGCCCATAGGCACTCTCTCTCGCGTTCTTTGAACGGCTGCGGTTCGTGCGGCGGCGGGGGGCATGGGGGGCGTGCAGCGGCGCCGGAGCGGTGGGCGTGCAGGGAGAGAAGGGGGCGACTAGGGGCGGCGTGCGGAGAGGAGAAGGTCCCGG
>JAJYWA010000116.1 GCA_021791755.1 Actinomycetes bacterium
TTGTCCGAGACGAGAGCGGGCGTGGCGCGTGCCCGCGAGCACACTGACGACGTGGAGTTCAGTCCACAGGACGCGACCCGAACGCCGGTTGATTTCATGCTGGAGGCGCTTCAAGCCGCGGTGGAGGCGGGCGCCACCACCCTGAACATCCCCGACACAGTCGGCTATGGCATCCCGTGGGACTTCGGCTCGATGATCACCTACGTTCGCCAGCAGGTTGCAGGGGACTACGTGTTGTCGACTCACTGCCACAATGACCTCGGTCTCGCAACGGCGAACAGCTTGGCCGGGGTCAAGGCCGGCGCGCGCCAGGTAGAGGTGTGCGTGAACGGTCTCGGGGAGCGGGCAGGGAACGCGGCGCTGGAGGAGGTGGTGATGGCGCTCGAGATACGCAACGATCTCTTCGACGACGTGAAGGCATCGGTGCGAACTCAGGAGCTTGCCCGGACCTCTAGGCTGGTCTCGCGCCTCACGGGGTACCCGGTCCAGTACAACAAGGCCGTCGTCGGACGCAATGCCTTCGCTCACGAGTCCGGCATCCACCAGCACGGAGTTCTTACCGAGAGCTCTACGTACGAGATCATCGAAGCCTCGAAGGTGGGTCGGGAGGGGAGCCAGATAGTGTTGGGCAAGCACTCGGGCCGGCATGCGTTCGCCGACACCCTGGCGAAGATGGGGATAAAGGCCCAGGGCGAGGCGCTCAGCTCTGCGTTCGCGCGGTTCAAGGAGCTTGCCGACCGCAAGGTCCAGATCACCGAGGCCGATCTGGAGGCGATCGTGGCCGAGGAGCTCGGCGTCGGCGTAGACACAGGCTATGTGATGGAGTCGCTCAATGTCTCCGGCGGCACCGCGCAGGAGCCTCGCGCACATGTGATAGTAAGCGAAGGTGGACACAGCTCGGAAGGCGACGCGACCGGCGATGGCATGATCGATGCGGCCTGCACGGCGATCCGCGAGGCAACGGGCGTGGATGCGAAGCTCGTCGACTTCAACGTCTCATCGGTCACCGGCGGCGTCGACGCTCTAGGTGATGTGGTGGTGCAGGTGGAAGACGCCGGAGTGAGGGTGTCAGGAAGGGGTGTCTCCACCGACGTGGTCGAGGCCTCGGCGAGAGCTTACCTGAACGCCGTAAACCGGTTGGTACGTGCTCGCTCGCGCGACGGAGCGCGCCACATCGTGAGCGGTCCATGAGCGTGGACGTGCGGCTTTTCTCAGCGGCCGGTGAGGCTGCTCGCCTAGCTCGTCGTCGGCATCCATGTCGGGCGAGCGGCCTCGTAGGCGGAGATCTCGCGTTCATGCGCGAGCGTCATCCCGATGTCGTCGAGGCCATTGAGCAGGCGATGCTTCACGTGTGAACCGAGGCTGAAACTGGCTTCGATGCCAACCTCGGGCGCAGAGATCGTCTCGTGCTCGACATCGATCGTGATCTCGAGAGACGGCCGTTCGGCCAGGGCGGACATGAGCGCACGAACGCTCTCATGTGGGATCTCGACCGGCGCCAGACCTGACTTCATGCAGTTGTTCTTGAAGATGTCGGCGAATCTCTCCGAGACCACGGCCTCGAAGCCGTAGTCCATCAGCGCCCAGACGGCGTGCTCGCGCGATGACCCTGTACCAAAGTTGGGACCTGCGACCAGTATCGTCGCGCCTGCATACTCCGGGCGGTTCAGGACGAAGTCCGGTCCGTCGCGCCATTCGGCGAAGAGCCCCGCGCCGAACCCGGTCCTCTCGATCCGTTTCAACCACTCGCTTGGGATGATCTGATCTGTGTCGACGTCTGAGCGGTCTAGGGGTACAGCCCTGCCGGTGATGATCCTGACCGATCTCACAGCGGACCACCTCCGAGCTCATCGGGCGTCGCGAAGCGACCCACAACAGCCGTCGCCGCGGCCACGATCGGCGAAACGAGGTGTGTACGCCCACCTCGTCCCTGGCGGCCTTCGAAGTTGCGGTTGGAAGTTGACGCGCATCTCTCGCCCGGAGAGAGCCGGTCCGGGTTCATCCCGAGGCACATCGAGCAACCCGCCTCGCGCCATTCGAACCCTGCCGCCCGGAAGATCTTGTCCAGTCCCTCCTCCTCCGCCTGCGCCTTCACCCGCTGCGAGCCTGGCACTGCGAGAGCACGTAGGCCGGCGCGAACGTGGCGGCCATCGAGGACATGGGCAGCTGCCCTGAGGTCCTCGATCCTCGAGTTGGTGCACGAGCCGATGAACACGGTGTCGACCGCGATCTCTCTAATGGGCGTTCCAGGCCGTAGGTCCATGTAGGCGAGCGCTCTAGCTGCTGCCTCCCGCTCTAATGGACTGGCAATGGCCTCCGGGATCGGGACGCTGCCATCAATTGGGATGACCTGGGACGGATTGGTTCCCCAGGTCACGTGGGGCGCCAGACCGGTCGCGTCGATCTCGACGCTCTTGTCGAAGGGCGCCTGCGGGTCAGTCGCAAGATCGCGCCAGTCGGCAATGGCTGCCTCCCACTGCCTGCCTTTCGGCGCGTGGCGCCTTCCCTCCAGGTAGGCAAAGGTTGTGTCGTCGGGCGCGATCACTCCAGCACGGGCGCCTGCCTCGATGCTCATATTGCACACGGTCATCCGCGCCTCCATCGAGAGCGCCCGGATGGTCGAGCCCCGGTACTCGATCACGTGCCCTATCCCGCCTCCGGCGCCGATCCTGGCGATGATCGCGAGCACTAGATCCTTTGCGGTGACGCCTTCGGGCATGGCGCCCTCTACGCGTACCGACATCGCGGCTGGCCTCGCCTGGGGAAGCGTCTGGGTCGCAAGCACTTGCTCCACCTCGCTAGTGCCGATCCCAAAGGCGAGCGCTCCGAAGGCGCCGTGGGTCGCAGTGTGGCTGTCGCCGCAGACAATGGTCATTCCCGGCTGCGTGAGGCCCTGTTCAGGTCCGATCACGTGCACGATCCCCTGGTCCGGGTGAGCCATCGGGTAGCAGGTGATGCCAAACTCCGCGCAGTTGGCGCTGAGGGTAGCCAGCTGCTTCGCGGACACGGGATCCTCCACAGGCTGATCTATCGCGGAAGTTGGAACATTATGATCGGCGGTGGCGATCGTGAGGTCCGGGCGGCGCACACGCCTTCCCTCGAGCCTGAGGCTCTCGAACGCCTGTGGCGATGTTACCTCGTGGACCAGGTGCAGGTCTATAAAGAGCAGGTCAGGTTCGCCAGGCGCAGTCCGGACGACGTGGCGGTCCCAGATCTTGTCGATGATCGTGTTCATCGCGTTGACAGCCGACCCGTCTGTGGCGCTTGCGTAGCAGGACTCATGTCACCTCTAGGGGTCTCGAGGGCATGCCTTGCACGATCCAGCTCGATCATCATTTCGTGCACCACGCCGCTACCGCTCCACTGCGACGATCTCGACGGTCAGTGTTCCGCTCGGCGCCTCGTAGGAGACCTTCTCGCCCGTCGTGCGGTCGATGAGGACTTGACCGAGCGGCGAGGACACCGAGATCACCGGTATGTCCTCCCGCCGTTCTTCTATCGAACCGACCAGGTAGCGTTGCACCTCGTTATCTGTGTCGTAACGCAGAGACACGACGCATCCTGCTACGACCTTGCCGTCTGGACCACGCTGAGCATCGATCAGGACGGCTGACTCCAGGATGGCCCGCAGATGGCGGATTCGTGACTCCATCTTTCCCTGGGCATCCTTTGCGGCGTGGTAGTCGCCGTTCTCGGAGAGGTCTCCGAGCGCGCGAGCAGCCTCGATCGCCCTTGCTATCTCGACACGCCCGCGGGTGGTCAGATCCTCGAGCTCGGCAGAGAGCCGTTCGATAGCCTCCTTCGAGAGATGGGTTTCGGTCACATCATCGAGATTACCCGCCCGTCGCGGCGTCCGCGGACGCACCCAGATCTGTCAAGAGCCGTAGAACAGATCTCTCGATAGCCGGAGAAGCCGCCTCGCACGCTATGGTGCTTGTGGTTGCGCCACGTGGGTGATGTGGATTGGCTGGATGAGGAGAGGAGCCGCTGGTGAGCTATAACGCTGGTGATACGGCCTGGGTGCTGGCAAGCGCAGCCCTGGTGCTGTTCATGACGCCTGGTCTCGCGTTCTTCTATGGAGGCATGGTCCGGCGTAAGAACGTCCTGGGAATGCTCATGCAGAACTACGTTGCGATCGGCATCGTCGGGGTGCTGTGGGTCTGGATCGCCTACAGCCTTGCGTTCGGCGTCGACTGGGGTGGGCTCGGCCTGGTGGGAACCCTGCACTTTGCGGGCCTTGCCCACATGAGCCACCATGTCCCCGGCTACACGGGCGCCTCAGCCCAGAGGATCCCTCCGCTCGTCTTTGTGATATTTCAGATGATGTTCGCCATCATCACGCCTGCTCTGATCACTGGCTCGACTGCTGACCGGTTGAAGTTCAGCGCTTTCGTCATCTTTGTCGTGGCCTGGTCGCTGCTCGTCTACGCGCCCGTAGCGCACTGGGTCTTCTCGCCGACGGGATGGTTGCACAAGCTGGGTGCGGAGGACTTCGCGGGCGGCATCGTGGTGCACATCAACGCCGGCGTCGCTGCTCTTGGTCTTGCTGGCGTTCTCGGGCGGAGGAAGGGCTGGCCCAAGGAGCAGATGCCGCCCCACAACGTCCCGTTCATCCTCCTCGGCGCCGGTATGCTCTGGTTTGGTTGGTTTGGCTTCAACGCCGGCTCGGCGCTCGGAGCGAACGTTCTCGCGGCTCATGCCTTCATCAACACGAACACAGCCGCCGCGGTCGCAATGCTGTGCTGGCTTGGAGTGGAGAAGCTGAAAGGCCAGAAGGCCACCACGTTGGGCGCCGCTTCCGGAGCGATCGCGGGGCTTGCGACCATTACGCCGGCCAGCGGGTACGTCAACCTGCTTGGTGCGACGTTGATCGGCATCGCAGCTGGGACACTGTGCGCGCTCGCGGTGGGGTTGAAGTTCCGGTTTCGCCTGGACGACTCACTCGACGTCGGCGCCGTGCACCTCGTTGGAGGTATAGTCGGCTCACTCGCGGTCGGCCTCTTTGGGACATCGGCGATCGGAGGAGCAAACGGCCTGTTCTATGGTGGCGGTTGGTCGCTCCTTGGTCACCAGGCAATTGCGGTCATTGCCGTTGGAGCGTTCTCTCTGGTGGTCACGGTCCTCATCGCCCTAGCGATCAAGAAGGTGATAGGGCTTCGCGTGAGCGAGGACCAGGAAGTAGAGGGCCTCGATACAAGCCAGCACGCCGAGACTGCCTACGAGCTTGGCGGGATCGCCTGACGCCAAGGAGCGCGGGACGGCGGCTCCACGAGGACCGGCAGACCACGTTCCTTGCCTGATATCGTAGATTGTGCTGACCCCTGAGCTTGAACGGCGCGGGGAGGTCGCGGGAGATGAAGTGGAGACGGGAGGATGACTGCGGTGGGTTCAGAAACGCCGTTGGGCCGTGTTCTGGAAGGTCTGCGCCGGGTAGTTTGCAGGGCCACGATCAATGAGGCCAGCACCAAGTGGGACAAGCGCGGTTCGGACCTGCGCTCGGGCAAGAGCGCGCTGGCGTGCTCGGTCGTTGCGGTTCTCTCCGTACCAGCCTTTGTGGTCGCTGCGATGACCGCCGTTGTTGTAACCCATGGTCGGCCAGCTGCTGCTGAGACCCTCGTGACATCGCAGACAAGGATCCAGAGCGCACCGGGAGAGCGAGATCACAGTGCAGCAGCAGAGCGCCGAGTCAGAGTGGGCGTGGGCGCCACTGCTTCCATTGCTTCGGAGGGCGGACTCCCGGCGGGTTCTGGAGCGATGGACAATCGCTTGACGGGCATATCATGTGTGAGCAGTTTGTTCTGTGTAGCCGTTGGCTCCTATACCAATAGTGGGGGAACACTCCAGAACCTGGTCCTCACCTGGAACGGGAGCACCTGGTCAGTTGATGCCTCCTCGACGCTGTCGACTGCTGCAACTGATTCCAATCGGCTCACGGGCGTCTCATGCGTGAGCACTACCTTCTGCGTGGCTGCAGGCGTTTACGGGGGACCCAGCTCCATCCAGAACCTGATCCTCACCTGGAACGGGAGCACCTGGTCTCTTGACTCGGCGTCGTCGCTGTCGACCTCCACGACCCATGCGAACCTGTTGACGGGAATCTCGTGTACGAGCACAATCTTCTGCGCCGCAACTGGTTTCTCGACGAGCCAGCTGGGCAGCCACGGTCTCGTGCTCACCTGGGACGGAAAGTCCTGGTCGCTGACCGGCGGTATGTTCAGCGTGCCGGGGACACAGGCCACCCTTACCGGGGTCTCGTGCGCCAGCGCAACCTTCTGCGTTGCGACGGGCGGGAACTTCAACGGTACGAACTACCAGAGCTCGCTGCTCACCTGGAATGGCAAGGCTTGGGCGTCGAACACCTCAGCAGCCCTTTCAACTTCACCGTACCAGGACAACTTTCTCACAGGGATTTCGTGTGCGAGCACAATTTACTGCGTCGCATCCGGCTACTACGACAATGGGGTGAACGATCAGAACCTCGTTCTTGCATTCAACGGAAGTAGCTGGTCCCTCAACAGTGCAGGCTCTCTCTCGGCGTCACAGTCCGAGAACAACTTCCTCGTAGGCGTCTCGTGTGCGAGCTCTAGCTTCTGTGTCGCAGCTGGCTATTACACCACGAAATTGGCGAACCAGAACGCGGTTCTCCAATGGAATGGGAGTAGCTGGTCGCTCGACAGTTCGAGCTCGCTGTCCACCTCCGGCTTTGAGGCCAACCTTCTCTCTGGCGTCTCGTGTACGAGCGCGACCTTTTGCGCAGCAGTTGGCTACTTCGACAATGGGGCCAACGAACAGGACCTCGTGGTTTCCTGGAACGGCAGTGCGTGGGTGCTTGATGCGGCGCCAGCGCTGTCGAGCACGCTGGCAACCTTGCCGGGCTACTGGTTCGTCGCCTCGGACGGGGGCATCTTCAGCTTTGGGGACGCGAAGTTCTACGGCTCCATGGGTGGAAAGCGCCTGAACGCTCCAATAGTCGGCATGGCGGCCGACCCTGCTACAGGCGGCTACTGGTTCGTCGCCTCGGACGGCGGCATCT
>JAJYWA010000117.1 GCA_021791755.1 Actinomycetes bacterium
TGAGAGCCGTCGTCCTCCACGCGGCGTTGCTGCGTCAGGCTTTCGCCCATTGCGCAAGATTCCCCACTGCTGCCTCCCGTAGGAGTCTGGGCCGTGTCTCAGTCCCAGTGTGGCTGATCATCCTCTCAGACCAGCTACCCGTCGTCGCCTTGGTGAGCCATTACCTCACCAACAAGCTGATAGGCCGCGAGCCCCTCCCGAAGCGTATGCGCCAAAGGCGCAAGCTTTCCCTGCACGACCATGCGGTTGCGCAGGGGTATCCGGTATTAGCACCAGTTTCCCGGTGTTGTCCCGATCTTCGGGGCAGGTTGCTCACGTGTTACTCACCCGTTCGCCACTAGACCTTCACCAGTGTTGCCACTGGTTGAGCCTCGTTCGACTTGCATGTGTTAAGCACGCCGCCAGCGTTCGTCCTGAGCCAGGATCAAACTCTCCATCGAGATCTTGCGGGCGGCTGAGCTATTCAGCTGCTCGCGTTGATCCTGTCTTCCGCTCTTGTGTGGGCCTTCGCTATGCGCAGCGTCCGTGAGAACGGGCTGTGCCCTCGCTCTGGCCCGAGCGGTGCTTGCACCGTGCGGGCACAAACCCGCATGGTGCCGATTACGTACGATCTCCACGCTGTGGAGATCGCCCGCACTGGCTCTATGGCTTCTTACTGTTCCGTTTTCAAGGATCAACATCTCGGCACACTCCGGTCGGCCATGCCAATCGGTGTTGGTGCCGGCAGAACCTCTTCGGCTCACTTCGCCAAGCTGCTAAGAGCAGTCTGACATGTTCCGAGCTTGCTGAGGCACTGCACCTCCCGCGCCCTCCGGCCTGTACCGCTGACCGATGAGGAACGTTGGAAGGCTCATAGTAGACCTCCGTCCGGGCCGTGTCAAAACGGGGTTCGCGGAACCTGAGTCGACCCCCGTTGGACCCCCGTTGGACCTCAGTGGAGAGCGTGCCGCGTGTGCTGGCGATGCTTGTGGACCCAGTGGAAGATCCCTCCCACCACGAGCACTGCCAATCCGATCTCGACTACCTTCCAGACGAGCCCTACCAGGAAAGACACTAGTTCCATAGCAAACACCGCTACCAGAACCGCCCCGCCAACGATCACGACTGCCTTCACCGCGGGGTGTCCCGAGGATCTCTTCTCGAGTCCCGACGATCTCTTGGGTACTATCGCCATTCCAGACCTACCTCGCTTTCTGTCAATTCCCCATACACTTGAAACGACGCCCATGGAAACGACGCCCGGAACCACATCCTCCGGAACGACGCCCATGAAAACGACGCCCGGAACCAACGATAACCCCGTGGCACGGCTTAGCGTGCCCACCCGGCTGGTCACGCCATCCGCGTTGCTGGTCACGCCATGAACATGACATCGCCGTAGCGTCGCAGCAGCTCTTCGACGTCTCCCCTTGTCTCGATGGCTCCCGCCATGCCATAGATCGGGGTCATGGCGCCAGCGGCATGCGGTTCAGACCGGGCCGCGCGGGCTGAGTCGTCCAGGTCGGCGAGGAAACGCTCCGCTACGCCGGGCTCGCAGTGCCGTAGCGTGACGCAGATATGCACCGCAGGCGGACCCTGCAGCCCGTTCAGGCTCCAGCCACGTCCCGACATCTCGTCCATGACACGGTAGATATCCATCTCGCCGGAGGTGAACGCGATCACCCACATCGGGTCCCCAAGAATCCGCAAGCCGGGAACTGACTCGATGCCTTCACGTATCGTGTCTGCGGTTGCGAGAATCCTGCTCGTCGCGTTCATGTAGCCGTCTTCACCAAACGACAGCATCGCCGCCCAGCACTCCGCGGAGAGCGCACCCGGACGGCTTCCGGCAAAGGTCGGCGAGTAGTACAGGCCGCCCATCCAGCTCGCGCTCACGAAGTACTGGTAGCGACGCAGCTCCGCGCTGCGGTACAGGAGGACCGAGGTGCCTTTCGCCGCATAGCCGAACTTATGGGTGTCAGCGGAGATCGAGGTCACGCCGGGCAGCCGGAGATCAAAGGGCGCCACGTCGCGACCAAGCTTCTCGGCCCACGGAAGGAGGAAGCCGCCCAAGCAGGCGTCGGTGTGGAACCCGGCGCCTGCCTCGCGAGCCAGCTCCGACAGCTCCGCGATCGGGTCGATGACTCCGTGCGGGAAGCTGGGAGCCGAACCTGCGAGGAGGATGGTGTTGGCGTCCATCGCCTCCGCTGCCGCGCCCACGTCGGCTCTAAAGTCGTCCGCGAGCCGCGTACGGCGTACCTCTACGCCGAAGTACGCTGCTGCCTTGTCGAAGGCGGCATGAGCACTTGCAGGGACCACCATGTTGGGCTCCCTGATGCCCCGCTGGTCACGAGCGTGGTCCCTGTAGGAACGCACGGCGAGGAGGATGGACTCGGTTCCGCCAGAGGAGACGGTTCCGCAGGCGCCAGCCGCATCCGCACCTCGGCCAGCCGCATCCGCACCCGCTGCTTCGCCACCCAGCATCGCGGCTGTCATCGCCACGATCTCCGCCTCGAACTTGATAGCGCTCGGCCACAAGTCGGGGTGAAGCGGGTTCATCTGTGAGGTCATCGCGTACACCTCATTCAGAAAGTCAATGTGCTCCTGATCGCCACAGTAAACCGCCCCGGAGGCACCCCCGTCTCGCCAACGCGGGTCTTCCCTGGAGGCAAGAGCACGCACCTCGGCGAGAACCTCCTGCCGGGCCACACCTCTTTGCGGTATGCGCACTCGCCGGGCCGAGGTGCTCCGGTACGGATGAAGCTCCTGGTCGAGGAGCTCCACGATCATCTCGAGGTCGTCAGGATCCAACTGGCTGTCCTTTGTGTCTTGACTGCCCCTTGTGTCTTGGCTGTCCTGCGTCCCGGTTGAGACGCTGGTGTAGACGCTTCGTTCGCCTGTAAAGGTTGATGAGCTCGCCGAAGCGCTCGTCGTAGATACGGCCTGCCTCCGGGTCCGGCTCGTAGACCGCCTTCTGCTGCACCATTGCGGGAACGTCCTCGAGCCGCGCTCGACCCAAGGTGATCAGTGCGAGCACGCCGGCACCGCGCAGGTTGGCAAGGTCTGGCTGGGCGAGCTGGCACACCCGCTTGCCCATGACGTCCGCATGGATGCGCGACCAGATATCTGACAAGGCTCCCCCACCGATGAAGCTGATGTCGGCGAACCTGCGCCCGCAGAACCGCTCGACAGCCTCGAGGAGCCAGCGGGAATTGAGGGCGACTCCCTCGAAGACCGCTCTGACCACGTCAGCCCTGGTTGTCGACAGGGATACATTGTGCAGACCTGCCCTCATCGTACGGTCATCGACCGGTGATCGCTCGCCGTTGAGCCAGGGGGTGAACATGACCTTTCCCGAGCCGACCGGCGCCCGCGCCGCAAGATCGTCGAGGGCACGGTACACGTTCTCCGGTCTGCCGGGGCCGTTCTCCGGTCTGCCGGGGCCGTTCTCCGGTCTGCCGGGGCCGTTCTCCGGTCTGCCGAGCTCCCCGCCGCCATCGGCCGCACCGTCCGAGGCGAAGAGCAGCCGGTCCGCTAGGAATGTCAGGCATGCTCCGGCGGTCTCCTGCTCATCGGCGACCAGGTACCGGCCGGGCAGCGCCGCCGGCAGCGACCCGAGGTTGTGCGCTGCATCGGTCTTCTTGAACGGGACGTGACAGGTGATCCACGAGGACGTCCCGATGTACAGATGCGGCTCGAAATAACCGGGCCTACCCGCGCCCATGATCGCCGAGTGCAGATCCCCGCTCGCCGTCACCACCGGGATCCCCGAGCGGAGCCCCATCTCAGCCGCCCTCGCCGCCATGAGACGCCCGATCACCGTGCACGGCGCCACCAGGTCGGGCAACTTCGAGCGCTCCAGCCCGGCCATCTCCAGAAGCTTCGCATCGTATCTCACCGACCCGAGCTTCCTGTTGTCGGTGACCCAGTGGAGCGCGATCGAGTCGTACGATGACACAGCCTTGCCTGTCAGGCGCATGTTGAGATAGTCCACCGGCTCGAGGAATTTGTACGCCGACGCATAGACACCGGGCATCGCTTCCCTCATGAACAAGATGTGCGCCAGTGGATCCTTGCCGGAGAGCCCCGGCGCACCGCCGGTGAGGCGAACCCAGCGTAGGAGCTTTCGCGGGCCGTAACCGAGGATCGTCATCCCCCGCCCCCTCACGCGCTCGGCAACGAGGGCGCTGCCGCGCGAGTCCATCCATGTGATCGCTCGTGCCAGCGGTGTCCCGCGCTCGTCCACCGCGACCGTCCCAGACCACTGCCCGGTACAGGCGATCCCCAACACCGCGCCACGGTCCACCCCAGAGAGCTCGAGCACCTCGCGCGTCGCAGAGATCACCGCCCGCCACCACTCCTCGGCGTCCTGCTCGGCCCCGCCGCCTTCGACCAGGCGCATCGCTACCGGAACGAAGGCGCTTGCGGTGATCTCGCATCGTTCGGAGACGAGCCCCACCTTTGGCCCGCTGGTCCCGAGATCAACTGCCAGCACGTGAGGAGTCGCCGCGCTCACCGGGACCGCCGACGCCTCAGCCCACGTCGCTCACGGCATCACCAGCCGCTCGGTCGTCACCGGCCCCCGTCCTCATCCTCATAACCTTCCCCGGGGGCGGAGCCCGATAGGGAGTCGAGAATTGCAATAGCCTTGTTCACTGCCCGCCGCGCTCGCATTACCTGCCTCTCGCACTCCTCTCCCCTCCCCGGCCGGCCGTCGTAGACCGCACCTGGCTGCTCGTTACGGCGCACATCACGCCGCAGCAACGCAATCCCGCCGTCGGCAAGCTCCTCAGAGATCTCCTGGAGGCGTTCCTTGACGTCGTCGAAGTTGCAGTAAGAGCGGTCGACCTCCAAGGTCACCTACCTGGTGGGTTCGGCTCGACACCGGATGGCTGCTCGGCGGCGGGCGGCTGTGCGACCTCTGGCAACTCGATACAGAGATTGCCCTCCGAGTACATCTTCCGAAGGCTGACCTTGTCGAACTTGCCCACGCTCGTCTTCGGCAGCGCATCAACGAACGCCCACCGCTCCGGGACCCACCACTTGGCGACGTTCGGGCGAAGAGCCTCGACGAGGTCTGCCGCCGATATGTCGACATCTGGCTTCAGCACCACGAATGCCAGCGGGCGCTCCTGCCAGCGATCGTCGTGCACCCCGATCACCGCAGCCTCGTAGACGCCGGGATGAGCCATGATCGCGTTCTCGAGCTCGAGCGAGGAGATCCACTCGCCACCCGACTTGATGACGTCCTTGCTGCGGTCGGTTATCTGCAGGTACCCCTTCGAGTCGACGGTCCCGACGTCGCCCGTCCGGAGCCATCCGTCGTGGAAGCGCTCTGGTGAACCGTCTTTGTAATAGGACCCGGTGATCCAGGGTCCTCGCACCTCGATCTCACCTATGGACTCCCCGTCGTTCGCGAGCACCGACCCGTCGTCAGCTGTCACCCTCATCTCGACGCCTGGCACAACCCGTCCCGCCTTGACGCGGTACTCCATCGCCTCGTCGCCGTCGACGCCCTTGGGGGCGAGGGCCAGGGCGCACACCGGGCTCGTCTCCGTCATCCCCCAACCCTGCACCAATGGAACCTGGAACTTCGCGTCGAAGCCCTCGATCAGCGCCCGGGGCACGGCCGATCCGCCTGCGCTCACCGCTCTCAGCGAGGACATGTCCACAGGGTTCGCCTCCGCATAGGTGAGCAGGTCGTTCCAGATCGTCGGCACACCAGCGGAGACTGTCGGACGCTCAGAGGCGATCATCTTCGCTATGTACGGCGCCTGCAGGAACCTCCCGGGCATCAGCAAGTCGGCGCCGGCCATCCAGGCTGCGTACGGAGTCCCCCAAGCATTCGCGTGGAACATTGGGACGATCACGAGAACATTGTCCGATTCTGCTATTCCGAGGACCGAGCCGGAGGTGATGACCATCGAGTGAAGAAAGGTGGACCGGTGGGTGTACACAACGCCCTTCGGGTCACCGGTCGTCCCGCTGGTGTAGCACATCGCGGCAGCGCTGCGTTCATCGAGGTCTGGCCACGAGTACCCTGGTTCCTCACTTGCAACGAGGTCTTCATACGACAGCGTCTCGCCAAGCGGAGACTCCCCGGCATCGCCGATCACGATGAAGTGCTCGACCGACACCAGCTCCGATCGCACCCGGGCCAGCAAGCCGGCGAGCGATGCATCCACCAGGATGACCCGATCTCCAGCGTGGTTTATGACGTAGGCGAGCTGGCGCGGCGCCAACCGTATGTTCAGAGTGTGCAGCACTGCGCCCATCGCCGGGACCGCCAGGTACGCCTCCATGTGCTGTTGATGGTTCCAGCAGAAGGTCCCCACACGATCCCCGTCACCGATCCCAAGACCGGCAAGCGCCTTCGCAAGCCGCTCCGCACGCTCGTTCACGTCGGCGAACGAAGCATGCGACGACTGCTCACCCTCGAAGGTCGCCACAACACCGGTCTCTGCGTGCACATCCCTGCCGTGGCGCAGGATGTGGCTTATCGTCAGTGGAAAATCCTGCATAGTACCAAACATCACATTGGCCCTTTCTGCGCCTATCAGTTGTACCACCTTTGCACGCGCCTGCCCCGCTCGGCCGGTACGACCAGCTCGACCGGAGCCGGTAGCATCAGCCGGGTATGACCAGCTCGACCGGCACGAGGCGGGCACCACCCGTCTTGCCCAAACCAGTAGCCGGAGCCAGGAGCCGGGCGCCCCACAGCCCCGCACCGGAGCCGGTCATCGGCACGCAATCCAGCACCAGCACGTAACATGTACATCGTATGAGATACTGCACGTGCTGAGCCAGCCGTTCCCCGCATCCCACTTGAGCCCTGCATCCGACTCGCATCCATGAGACGCCAACAACAAACGTCACCTGTGAATGTCGCTCGCCAGGGTCCTAGCCAGGGTCCTAGCCAGGGTCCTAGCCAGGGTCCTAGCCATGATGCTCACAAG
>JAJYWA010000118.1 GCA_021791755.1 Actinomycetes bacterium
CTCGCGACCAGCTATGCGGACGTCTTGTCGCGCGTGGGGCGCCTCGACGAGGCGGCTCAGCTCATCGAGCGGGCAGCGCTTGCCGCAGAGATGGTTCCGGTCGTGCGTCCGTGGGTCGAGGTGGCATGGGCGCATATTGGCCGGGAGAGGGGGATCGGAGGCGGTGGCGCTGGAAGCGGCGCAAGCTCGCCGGAGGGCGATGGGGGCTCGTCGGGGGTCGAGATCGATGCAGTCGCGGCGCTCGCAGCCGGGCTGCCCGACCATGGGCCAACTCTGTGGCTGTGGCTCGGCAAGCTTCGAGCGGAGAGCTCGCTGGATGCCGGCCGTGTGTCCGAGGCTGCGCGTTTTTCGAGGGAGCTGGAGCGCAGGGCGTTGGAGGCAGGCGTCCTGGAGCCGTGCGTGGTGCCATGGGCTGACACCGCGCTCGACGCGTATGCGGGAACGGGCTCACATCCCGACGTTCTGCGGCTCCTTCGCCATCTGGAGGAGGTGGGAAATGGCTGGGAATGCCGATGGCCCCGGGCGGTCGCGTTGGCGGCCCGAGCGTGGCTCGCAGAGACCGACGGAGACAGCGACGCGGCAGGATCGGCGTACTGTGAGGCATTGGAGCTCCTTGGCGAGGTGACGCTGCCACTTGCCCGGGCACGGATGCTCACATCCTACGCAGCCTTCCTCCGGCGAGGCGGCCACCCGCGAAGGGCGCGAGCCCTTGCAACGGAGGCGATAGAGATAGCAGAGGGATCTGGCGCCAACCGGCTTGCTCGCGTCGCTAGAACAGAGCTGGCCGCGTGCGGGGGGCGCCGGAAACGATCCAGCACGGCACGCTGGGATCTCACGCCGCGCGAGGTGGCCGTCGCTGGCATTGCCGCCGAGGGGGCAAGCAATCTGGAGATCGCCTCTGTGCTGGGTGTCACGCCTAAGACGGTGGAGCACCATCTCCACAGCATCTACATGAAGCTCGGCATGTCGTCGCGGCGGGAGCTGATACGGCGATGGAGGCTCCAGGGCGAGGGAGCTGAGCCCGGCCCGCGAGGCGCGCCAGCGGGATAACGCTCGGGCAGGGGGGCGGGGGCGGCTGGGGCCCGCTCGTTCTCTGCAACAGAGGCAACGGTTAGGGGTTCTCACCGATGTTATCTGCTCCTGAGGATCCGATCCTGGTGTGCATGGCGACCCTATTCGAGACTGCTACGTGATGGCGGGTGTCCTTGGCCGTGATGTCGGGTGCACTTCGCATCGTCTCGTTCTTTTGCGGCCTCGTTGTCCTAGTGGTGTCGCCGGGCCGTTCACGGGTCCCGGCGGGCCATCATCGGAAGAAGGTCGCCATCGGAACAGCAGGAGAGCATCAGCTGAAAAAGGAGCTACGACGTGGATTTGAAGAAACTATCTACTATTGACTGGATCATATCTGTCGCTGCCGCGCTGCTCGTGATAGACCTGGTCGCCTTGCCCTGGTACGACTTTCACGTAGGTTCATATGGAGTCTATTCATATGGAGTTTCGTTCACCGGCGTGGAGGCGCCTGACGGGTTCTTCGCGTGGCTCGCCGTGCTGATCGGCCTAGCGATTATCGCTCAGGTCGTTATTGCGAAGCTCACCACCGTTGAGCTTCCGCAGCTCGGATTGTCGTGGGGAAAGATCAAGATGATAGGCGGCCTGGCGGCCCTCGGGCTGGTGCTGCTGAAGTTCGTGCTAAACCTTCATCCGCATTATTTTGGCATCGGTTGCTGGGTCGCTGTCGTTCTTTCTGCTGCGCTCGCCTATGGTGGCCTCATGGCGTCCAAGGAGGCGTTGGCCTAGTAGCTGGGTCTTGAGGCGTAGCCGCTGGTGTGTGACGAGCCGCGGTAGGGGGTCAGGGTTCGAGCCCGGCGCCTTGTCCGTGCGCAGGTTGAAGTAGTTGATGTGGTCCACACCGGGAAAGATGCCTGGCAGTGGTGATAGGCCGGGAACTGCAGCCACGGTGATCCGGTTGTCGTCACGATTCACCTTGGTTCGCCCCCGCCGTTCTCGTCCAGCAGCTCCCCTGTCCAGGCGTTGAGGCTCGCTGGCCCAACCCTGGCCGGTCAGGGTTGCCAAGCAGGGGTCGTGAACGACCAGCCCGACAACGGCCGGGCGCTTGCCACCAGGCCTCCAGAACGGAGATATGGAGCCCACTCGGATGTCTGAGTTTGCTACTGCGGGCTGGCGATGCTGATGCCGAGACGACGGGCGGCGTCGAGCATGCGATGGTCGTAGCTTATGAGGGACTCGAGGTCGCTGCCGAGTTGGAGTGCGCTGGCGAGGTGGATGGCGTCGAGGGAGCGGAGATGGGCGGGTAGCAACGTTCCGGCGGCGCCAAGGACCCGGTCGTTGATCCGCAGCAGGTCGATGCAACCAAGGAGTGCGTGTGCTCGGCCGGTCGCCTCCGGGCCTTCATCCAGGAGGGCTCGCAGGACTTCGGTTCGGGCCAGGGCGCTCGACACCAGCGGCCGTCGCCGTCGGAGGTGCTGGCGCAGGCCAGCCGACTCGGGTTCGGCTACGACGAGCTTCACCATGGCTGAGGAGTCCAGGTAGGCGGCGGCGCTCATCTCTCGGCGGCTCGGAACTGCTCGAGGCGCCGTGACGGCAGTTCAGCACTTCGGGAGGCGAGCGGCTCGGGGAGATCGTCAAGGTCGCTGGTTGCCGCTTCGAGGTCGCCGGCCTTGCGGAGCCGTTCCAACGGGCTGCCCTGTGGCAACGGCGAAAGGATTGCGACTGGTCGTCCGCGGTCGGTGATCTCGATCGTCTCCCCGTTCGCAACCTGGCGCAGCAGCTCGCTGGCGCGTTGGCGGAGCTCACGGACTCCAACAGACGTCATGTGCTACTTATAGCACAGTCGAGGCTGCTCCGCCAGGACGCCAGGACGCCGCTAACACCAGCGACGAGGCGCGACCCGTATGCCTCGAAAACGCGATCAGGCCGAGGACCAGGGAGCTCCCGATCGCGACGGATCTGAGTACGATCCGACGTTGCCATGTCCAGACGAGGTCGTCACCGTTCCGGGCTGTGGTAGTTCGCCCACCTCGCCGTCTCACGCGTGCTCTCGCTCGTGGCGCTCGTCCTCCGGTCCGGTGAGTCCCGGGAGATCGAGGTCCTAGTGCTGCGACATGAGGTTGAGATCCTGCGCCGGCAGTGACCTCGTTTGAGTCAGCCGATCAGGTATGGCTCGCCGCGCTGAGCCGGCTGTTGGCGAACGGCTGCAAACGGTTCGAGGCTTGTCCCCGTTGCATTGGCTATGCTGGGCATGTGACTGGCGAGGGGCCGGGAAGTGAGGAGGGCAACGCAGGGAGGGCTGACGTCCGTGACGCGGGTGGTGGTGACGAATCCGGTCGCGAATCCGGTCGCGTCGAGAATGAGAGGGAGTCTGCTAGGCAGAGTTGGCGCGCCTGGGCGGTGGCAAGGCTTACAGGTGATCCCGTTCTTGCGGATGCTGCAGCTGAGCGTGCTCTTGTAGCGCTTGAGGCGGGCGAAAGCGCGGATGTGGCGGCCGGCTTGGCGGCGCTTGCCATAGGGCTGCCGGCCTCACCGTTCGTGCCGGCAGTTGCCGTGCAGCGGTCGGTCGTCGCTAGCGTGCTCGGCGAGCTCCAGGCATCCAGAGCTCGGGTTCCCCCGGAAGACCGTGATGCTATCGACCGCTTGGCCATCACCTACACGCACAGACTGGAGTCCTGCAACAAGTTGTTGGTGGCCGAGGCTGCCCAGTACGGCGTCGCACAGCCTGGTTTCGCACAGCCCGGTTTCGCACAGCCCGGTTTCGCACAGCCTGGTGTCGCACAGCCCGGTTTCGCACAGCCCGGTTTCGCACAGCCTGGTTTCGCGCAGGCAACGAGTCAATCCGCGTACGGCGCGCGCCCGCTGGTTTCCTCGGTCGGCGCTCCCGGTGCCCCTGGCGTGCCCGGCGTGCCCGGTGCTCCTGGTGGATATGTTCCCGGGTGGACGGCTTCGCCGGGCTGGGTCCAGGGAGGAGATGCTGGCAAGTCACCTGACACCGGCATCAAGCTCCTCGCCTATACCGGAGCATTCCTTCTGGCGGTTGCGACTATTCTGTTCGAGGCCTACGCTGCACCTCACCACGAAAAGCTCCAGAGTCTCGCAGCTTTGGCGATCGTGGACGTCGTGTTCGGTGTGGGTGCCTGGTATTGCCGGCGGTCTACGCGACTTGCCTCGGTCAGTGCCGTGTACCTTGCAGTTGCGTCGGTCGTCTTCCCTCTTGTGCTTGCTGCCACCGGCGTTGCCCTGCACACCAGTGCGATGGGGATCTCGGTGGCCGTAGCAGTTGCCGGTGGCGCTCTGGTGTGCACTGTGTTTTACGGTGGCCTTGGTCTCGCGATTCGATCATCTGCGTACACCCTGATGGGGATGGTCGCTTTCGGGGTGGCCTGGATGAGCAGCCTTGTGGCAGCCCATGCGGGCATATGGATAGGACCATGGTTCGCACCTATCGTATTGGTCTACGCCGCTCTGTCCGGACCCCGAGGAACTGCGGGCCTTGCCGGAGGGACTCCGAGCGCTGCTGGCGGAACTGCGGGCGCTGGCACGCGCGTAGCCCCGCTGCGTTCCCTGGGAGAGCCGCTCGCGTACGTGAGCGTCGCGATTGCTCTTCTTTTGTCGCTGCGGTCGATGCCGTCGCTGGCGTTCGGACTGGTGGTGTTGACGGGTGAGCTGGCTTTGATGGGCGTCTATTATCGCCGGAGCGCGTTTGTGGCGCCGGTGGCGACGGGCATCAGCCTCAGCGTTATTGCCACGACCGTGGCGTTTCACGCTGGGTTGCGTGCACTTGGTGGTGATCTCGTGGTCCTCGCCCTGGTGTTCGCTTGGGCCTCCCGGTCGCGCTCGGTGGAGCGACTGGTCGGCGCTCTATCGTGGGGCCAGGGAAGCACGACGGTCTCTCGCGGCCGGAACCATCCAGTTCTCGTGTTCTTGCGCGCCGGGGCGGCCGTCCAGGCGGCAGCTACTTTGTTGGTCGTCGCTGGACACCCGTGGTGGTGGGAGGCGGCAGTTCTGACGCTGGCCGCCGTGGCGATGTTATGGATCGCGGTCGCGAACAGACAGCCTGCTTGGACGTACTTGAGCGCGTTGCTCGTGACAGTGGCATGGTTTTTCTTCGCTCGTGGATTGGAGGCCGGGGGGGTTCCACTGCATCTCCAGATCTATATGGTCCACGGCGCTCGTTCTACTAGCTGGCTGGCGCTCGCTCGCGTCTACCTGCCTCTCGGCTTCCTCTTCGGCGTTTGCGGACTGGTGCTCTCTCGACGGCCGGGCTCTGGTTGGGCGTGGTCGTCCTACGCTTTCAGCTCCTGGATAACCATGGCAGTGGTCCTTGATGCGGTGGCCTCAGGTCACATGCTGCTCGCAGGTGGTGTGTTGCTCGGCATGGCTGGCGGCCTCGAGATCGCCGCGGTGCTGGATAAGGCGCCGGGGCTCGCGGCGGCGTCCGTGCTGCTCGCAGGAGGTGGGGTTGTCTCATTGGCCGACGCTGGCCGCTGGCCTCTTTACACATACCCGCTGGCTGCCGGTGGAGCTTTCGTCGTGTACTACCTGGCCGGTGTGCTGGCAGGGATGCGTTCCTCCCGATCAGAGGGCGCTCCGACCGCGGAACAAGGCGGACAAGGAGAACAAGGAGAACAAGGAGAAGTTGCGGGAGCGCCGAGCTTCTCGGGAGCGCCGGGCATGTCGGGAGCGCCGGGCCTGTCGAGCCCGCCCGGTTCCTTGGGCATGTCGGGAGCGCCGGGCCTGTCGAGCCCGCCCGGTTCCTTGGGCGTGTCGAGGCCGCCGAGCCGGCCGGCCGTGGCGCACATGGACCATGCCACCTCACTTCGGCTCTTCGCGATGGGAAGCTTGGCGGCGCTCGTAGTGGTGTTGCTGGTCGACAAGGCCACCTGGGCTGTAGGCGATCGGGAACTGCTCCTGGCGAAGGTCCTACTGATTTGCTTGCTGGCCGCGGCGCTGATGGTCGAGGGTGGCATGCAGGCCCGAGAGAGCCGGCACACGGGGAAGTCGACCGATTGGGGGTGGATGTCATGGGCATCGGTCGTTGTTGCGTCCCTGGCCGGCCTACCGCTCGCGAGGCTTTCCGGGACGGTTAACCCGCAGTGGTACGTGCTCGGTCCGGGCGCCGGCCTTCTCGTGGCCGGGCTCGCGCTACCCGTAGTAGGCAGGAAGGACGTTGGCGCTCAAGCGCAGTCTGCGAACGTGCTTGTGGGCGGGTGGCTGGCTGCTGGAGGGTACCTGCTTCTTGCAGGCACCTCGGCCCTGCAGACATTCGAGGGGCCCCGTCTCGGCGCCCAGGCGTTGCCCGCAGGCGTAGCGGTCACGTTGCTGGTGGCCGAGGGTGTTATCGCCATCCTCGCGGGTATCGGCTTGAGGCGCAGGGTGCCGGTGGTTGGCGGGGCGCTTGCGACGGCAGCCGGCGGGTTGTGGGCCCTTGCGGTAGTGGCACGTACGGTGCCGTTGTTCGTGTACTTCGGTGTAATGGGCGTGATCCTTCTAGCCGCGGCGACGCTGCTGCTTCGAGGCCGTGAGCGTCTCGGCGCGATTCGTAGGTCATTCGAGAGCTCTTGGAGCGACTGGACGTGAGCGGCTTCTCTGGTGTGGAGCAACCTGTTATGCTGATGATCCCATGTATGCTGTGATCAGGACAGGCGGTAAGCAAGAAAGGGTGACCGAGGGCCAGCGACTTCAGGTTGAGCTGCTTGGCGAGGACGCTGGCTCGGAGGTGTCGTTCACACCTGTGTGCATCGTGCCGGATGGCGGTTCAGTGCTCGCGAGGCCGGCGGAGCTCGAGGGGGCAAAGGTGCTTGCGAAGGTGCTCGGGCAGGCAAAGGGCCCGAAGATCATCGGCTTCACGTACAAGCCGAAGAGCAACAACCGCAGGCGATGGGG
>JAJYWA010000119.1 GCA_021791755.1 Actinomycetes bacterium
CCGAGCCGGCGAAGATCCCGAGACGTTGCCCCTTGCCGCAGGGCACCAGCGTGTCGATCACCCTCACTCCGAGTGCGAGCTGCTCGGTTATCGGTCTTCGACGCAGCGGGTGGGGTGGGCTCGCGGTCATCGGCGTCCGTGCGACCTCCTCGAGCTGGGGACCGTCGTCGATGGGTTGGCCCAGGCCGCCAAGGACGCGTCCGAGGAGCCCTGGTCCCACTGCGATGCCGAGCGGCTGTCCCGTGGTCTCGACCGGAGCGCCGTAGCGGGCTCCATCGAGGTTCCCGTAGGGCATGCAGGTGAGACTGGCGCCGGACACCGCAACCACCTCCAAGTCGACGCAGTTGTCTCCGGCGTGAAGCAGCGCAGTGTCGCCGACGGCGGCATCGATCCCCTCGACCTCGACGTGCAGCCCGAGAACCCGGCTCACCCGTCCGGTCTGCTGCGGCGCAGCCGCGAGTAGCGCTGCTTGGGCGACGTCTGCTGGAATGCTCATCTCTTTGATCCCGCGACTTCATTTGGAGCGGTGCAGTTGCCGGCGCCGAGAGCACGGCCCACTCGCTCCAGCGCAGGTCCGATCTGCGCGTCGATACGGCAGGGGCCTGCCTCGAGGATGCACCCACCCCTTTCGACCTCGGGGTCTCCAAGGATCTCCAGCTTGCCTGCTCCGTCTCCCGATATCAGTTTTTCGATCTCGCCGAGCGCGCCCAGGTCGTCGGGGTGCACCCGCGCTATGAGCGCCTCGCTGCTCGGCGCGAGGGAGAGAGCGCGTGCGACCGAGTCGAGGCCGGGGTTTCTCGCGATCTCGAGCTCGCGACCAATCAGGGTTCTTGTAAGCTCGAAGCAGAGCTTGACCAGATCGTCGGTAGCCACCTCGGCCGCGCGCCGGCGTGCCCGCTGCAGTGCGGCCAGAGCCTCCGCAAGAGCGCTTGATGCGTGCTCGAGGCGTTCGTGGCTCTCTGTCTCGATGCGCTCTCGTTCGAGGGCGATCCTCTCGTCTGCCTCGCGCGTCGCCTTCGAGATCGCGTCGTCGTAACCGGCGGCGTAGGCGTCTTCGAGCAACGCGGAGAAGGCGGGATGCACCTGGCCGACCTCGCTGGCGGCACTGGCGTCGTCGGCATCGGCGTCGGCGAGGATGCCTCCGCTCCCGGGGGCGTCTCCGGGCGCCGTCGCCAGTTGGGAGCCGTTGGTGACGAGATGAGCCGTGAGGACCACGGGCCTCGCGGCTCTGGCGTCGGCGCCCTTGAGGATGCATGGCCGTCCGGTTTGGTGGCTACTCCACCAGCTCGTCATTGGCCCTCACTAGAACTATCTCGCCAGCGGCTTCCAGCTCCCGGACTCTCTTCACCAGCTCTGCCTGCGATGCTTCAACCGTTTCGAGGCGGGTGGGTCCGAGCACTTCCATCTCTTCGGCAAGGTCCGCGGCGGCTCGTTCGGACATGTTGCGCACGAACTTCTCTTTCACCTCAGCCGAGGTGCCCTTCAGCGCTACTGCAAGATCTTTGGGAGCGACGTTCCTCAGGACCTTCTGGAGCGAGCGATCGTCGAGCGCAATGATGTCGTCGAAGACGAACAGGAGGTTTCGCACCTCTTCTGCAAGGTCTGGATCGGTCTCTTCGAGGGTGCTGAGTATCTGCTTCTCCGATGAGCGATCGGCGTGGTTGAGGATGTCGACCAGTGACTCGATGCCGCGGCCTGCGGTGTTGCGGCGCTCCGATAGCATCGAGAGCTTCTCCTCGAGTATCGCGGCCATGTCTCTCAGGACCTCTGGCGAGGCGCGCCTCGTGGTCGCGATCCTTCTTGCGATGTCGACACGGAGGTCCTCTCCGATTTGGTCCAGCACCGCGGCGCCGTCGCTTGCTGGCAGGTGGGCAAGGACGGTCGCTATCGTCTGCGGGTGCTCCTCGGCGAGAAAGGTGGCGACTTGCTGTGGATCGATCGCGTTCAAGAAGTTGAACGGTCCACCGGGATCCTGGTCCTCCAGGGAGCGAAGCACCTCCTCCGCGCGCTGGGCGCCCATGCGGGCCTGCAGTATCTTTCGGGCGGCGTCAAGGCCGCCTTGCCCTACCGAGTGAAGGGCGACGAGAGTGCGGAGGAAGTCGCCGACGACCTCGTTGACGATCTCTGTCTGCAAGGGTGGAAGCTTCGCCATCGCCGCCATCAAGTCGACCACCTCGATGTCGCTCATCGATCGCATGATGCTGGCTACCTGCTCGTCTGTCATCTGGGCCAGCATCGCGGCCGCCTTCTCACGCCCGGTGAGCGGCCGGCCGGGAGCCGCGCCGATGCTGGTCGTGATGCCGCTGCCGATGCTGGTCGTCATACACCCTCCTTGGTCTCGTGCATCCAGGTACGCAAGAGCTTTGCGACCTGCTCGGGTTGTGAATCGATGAAGTCGTTGAGGTTTGCCCCGACTCCCGCGTGCTCCGGGAGGCTGAGGTCTTGGGGGAGCGCTGTCGTGACGGGAACCTCGGTGGTCGGCGGGCCGTCGATAGCGAGATGCTCCATGTTGTGCATCGAAGCCGGCAACAATGCGGCTGGCCGCCGGCGGGCGGACTTCCTCGCGGATCTCCAGAGCATGAGCACGACGATCGCGATGATCAAGAGGATTGCCAGCGCCTTGATGAGGTTGATCACCTCCGCCCTGCGTGCGGCCGCCGCTGCCTTCTGCGCGGCCGCGGCCGCCTGAGCCTGCGCCTGTGTGGAGAACCTCATCGACTGCACGCTCAAGACGTCGCCTCGAACGGGCTGTATGCCTGCTGCGGCGGCGATGCTCGAGCGAAGCGAGGCAAGAGAGACTCCTCGCGGCAGGGAATTCACCACCACGGAGACGCTCAGGTGATTGATCGTGCCCGGTGGCTGGTTGACTGTCTGGTTGATCGACCCAGCGGCGTTGGAGGTGGACGTCTGTGTCTGGCTGTAGGTACCGTTTTGCGATCCTGCGATGCCGGGTGCGGTGATCCCGCCGAGAGCGCCGCCGGCTGCCGCGCCGGTTCCGGTGAAGGTCTGGCGGGTGGACTGCGAGCTGATCGGGACCGTGACGGGGGTACCGGCGGGAGTCGTCTGGATTCCCTTGGTCGTTGTAGTGGTGGTAGCTGTGTCGAGCACGGCGTTGACTGCGACCGTCGAGTTGTTGGCGCCGAGTATCCGGTCGAGCATCCCTTCCACCGACGCCTTCACCTGGTTGTCGACTGCCAGAGCGGCATTGCTGGCAGCGCCCTGGCTGCTTGCTCCGGGCCCAGCCAGCAGGTTGCCGTTCGAGTCGACGACCGTCACGTTCGACGCATTCAGATTCGGCACGCTGGACGAGACCAGGTGCACCACCGCGCTCACCTGCCCCGAGCTCAGGGTGGCCCCCTGGGCCATGTCCAGCAGCACGGAGGCCGTTGGGGTTTGCTGTGGCCCCAGGGCGAACGCGGACTGGCTGGGCATCACCAAGCTGACCCGTGCTCCGGCGACGCCCTGGATCGATTCGATGGTGCGCGTGAGCTCTCCCTGGAGAGCCTGCTGGTACTCAACCTGCTGGGTGAAGTTCGAGGTCGTGATGCCCTGCTTGTCGAGCAGCGAGAGGCCCACCGTCCCTCCCGACGGCAAGCCCGCCTGAGCCATGTCGATTCGCTGCTGATAGACCTGGTTCTGGGGAACGAGGATCGCGGTGCCTCCGCTTGCGAGCTGGTACGGCACCTTGCTGGCGGCGAGCTTGGCTGTGATGCTTGCGGCGTCGGTCGGCTGCAGGTTTGTGAACAGGGGGCTCCAGGACGGCGCTGACGAGATGTTGATGAACACCACGGCTGCAACGACCACCGCGAGAATGGCAACTACCGTCACAGCCTTCTGCCCAAGGGTGAACTCGTTGGAGAAGCGGCGGACCGTTTGCTTGAGCTGTTCGAGGTAGTCGTTGATCGACGTTGGCATATAACCCTAACCCGTGCTCAGATCTGCATGTTCATGACGGCGTTGAAGGCGCTCACTGCCTTGTTCGCGACGGTGACCGTGAGCTGGGTCGAAAGGGATGCCTTCTCGGCCGCGATCATCATGTTCGCGAGGCTCCCCTGCCCGGAAGCAGCAGCCATCTCCTGCGCGTTGGCGGCGTTTTGAGTGCTCTGCAGCCCGTCAAGAGCGTTGGTGAGCGATGTCATGAACCCTCCCGAGTGGCCGGCGCTGGCAGGCGACTTCTGTGCCGACGCCACTCCGGTAGGGGCCGGGATCGCGGGAAGCGCCGGGATCGCTCCGATCGCCAAGGTTCCTCAGCTCCCTAGCGTGAGCGCCGATTGGTAGGCGCTGATCGCGTGCGTCGCCACGGCAACGTTTGACTGGTAGCTGTCTTGGGCCATGACCAGGTCTACGAGCTGGCTCCCCATGCTCACCGAGGGGTACTGCACGTACCCCTGTGCGTTAGCGTACGGGCTCGTCGGGTCGTAGGCCAGGGAGCCGCCCGGCCCGAGCGCTACTCCTGCCATCGTGACACCCGCGCCTATGCCTCCTGGTGGGCTGCTGGCCGGAGTCGGAACGGCGATGGGGGTCTCCGAACGGTACACGGGCTGGCCGACCGCGGTGACGTCGTTGGCATTGGCGATGTTCCCGGCGATCATGTCCAGCCAGGCATGGGCCACGTCCATGCCGGACGCTGAGATCGGCAACGCCTGGAAGAGGCTCATGTGAAGCTGCCCCCCAGAGAGCCGCGGACCAGGCGGATCTGCGCGTTGAGTGCGTTGACCATCGTTTGGTACTGCAGGGTCGCCTTCTCCGCCGCAATGAGCTCGGCGGACAAGTTGACGTTGTTGCCGTCGGTAGCCGGAGGCGCATTCGAGCTGACCACGGCCGCAGAGGCTGTGGCCGTGGGTCCTTGCGAGGCGAGTGCCTGCGTCAGGGACTGCTGGAAGCTCACGCCTTGGGCTGTGTAACCTGGCGTCGCGTAGTTGGCGATGTTGTTGGCGATCGCTTGCTGCCTGAGTGACAGGCTGTCGATGGAGAATTGGAGAACATCGACGACTGAGCTCTGCATGCGGCACAACTCCTATGGCTTCTCGCTGGCATGGCATAGCGCCGTGCCGACCTTGATGCCATCATGGCCCTCCGTCGTGAGCAGTCCGTGCTTCCTTCGAGGTATGCATCGGCAGCGTGATCGGAGACCTTGAGCGCTTTGTCCGCCATGGCTCGGCGCCCGGAGAGCACCCGGAGGTGCGCGCTCCTCAGTGGCCGGTGCGTGTCAGTGGAAGCGGCGCTCGCACGCGGTCTTCGTAGCCGGGAAGCGGCACTCGGTGAACACAGCAGTCGCAATTGATGGTGGCGCGCCCGTTGACAGCCTCCCTGTAGCGTTCCAGGACGAGCGAGGCTATACGGGGATCGGCCCCCATCTCCTCGCCGGTTGAGACGCATGTGCCGGGATGCTCGCCAGCCCACTGGGCGGCCTGCAGCCGGATGCGCTCCAGGAGCACGCCGGTGAAGAGGAAGTACGGGACGACGGCAATGCTGCTGGCGCCGAGACGCGAGCAGCGGTCGAGTGCGTCTGGCACTAGCGGTGGCGCCAGAGACACGAAGGCAGGTTCTACCATTGCGAGGCTCGTGTAGCCCGAGCCCGCCACCGGCGCCCGCGTCCCGCGCGGCGTTGCGCGGGCGGTGATCCCTCGAGAGTCGGCCAGCAGGCGCGCAACTTTGTACAGGTCGGCATTGGCATCGGGGTCCGTGGATCCGCGCCCCACTAGAACGACGGCCGTCATTGCGCAGCGAGAACCGTCGGCAGTCGTTTCATCGTCCAGGCCGCCATTGCTGTGACGTAGTTGGCCTGTCGTGGCGGGAAGCTTGGCAATCGCGGCGCGGGTTCGGTCCTCGGCAACCGCCAAGATGTCAGGGTCGACACCGAGCTCACGAGCGTAGGAGAACGTCACGCCGCGATGTCTCAGTCTCGCTCGGGCGAGCGTGGCAGGCCCATCATCTTTCCGATGACCAGCGCCGAGAAGCACAAGTGGAACGGCGACGATAGACCGTGCGCCGTCTGCGACCAGAGCGTCGATCGCGTCGTCGAGCCCGGGCTCAGCCCACTCGATGAAGCCGGCTCCGTGGAGCAGGTGCGGAGCCTGCGTTGCCACCTCGGCCGCCAGTGCCCGGAACTGCGACACTCCCTGATCGTCCTGGCTGCCGTGCCCGATGAGCAGCAGCGCGGGGCTGCGGTTGCCGGCCATCATCGATCGCCTCCGGTCTCAAGTGCCACAAGATCAGGTCGCGACTGGTCGCGATCTCCTATCAAGGGAAGGGGAACGGAGGAGACTGCGGCGCGTGCTAGAGCGTTGATCACTGCCGCGGCAACTGCCGAGCCGCCCTTGTCTCCAATGTTCGTAATGGTCGCGAGCCCGGCGCAGTCGCGGGCACGCTGCTTTGCCTCGGCTGCGCCCACGAACCCGACCGGGGCCCCGATGACCAGCTGTGGAGAAAAGACGCCACCCTCGAAAAGACGCACTACCTCGTCTAGCGCTGTGGGTGCGCAGCCTACGACGACGATGGCCCCTGTTGGGTGCTGCTCCGCGGCAGCGCGCATAGCAGCCGCGCTCCGCGTTGATCCTGGGTCGCAGGCGGATGGGATCTGTCGGAGGAAGCACAGGGCATCAACGCTCGTTATGCCGGAGCGGACCATCTCCGTGTCGCAGATGACGGGCGCTCTCCGGCGGAGCGCGCTTACGCCGGCTTCCGCCGCCCCAGGGTCAAAGGTGAGCGTGCCTGCGTACTCGAGGTCAGCCGTGGCATGGATGACCCTGGCCACTATGCTGGCGTGAAGCGCTGGTCTGGTCGACAGATCTATCCGTTC
>JAJYWA010000120.1 GCA_021791755.1 Actinomycetes bacterium
AACTTCGAGAACTTCCGCATCCGGGCCTTGCTCTACGCCGGCAAACCCAACTTGCGAGTGCTCGACTCGATCGTCGTCACGTGAGGCAGCACGAACTGTGGGTCACCCCGGGAAAACCGGAAGAGCCGGACAACCCCGTGGAAGTACCGCGAAACAGCATGAAAACCCAGGAAGGTCAGCTCGAAGAGCCCAAAGATCTGAAGTAAGCGGTGGAGGTGAGCGGACTCGAACCGCCGGCCTCTACGTTGCGAACGTAGCGCTCTTCCAACTGAGCTACACCCCCGAGCCATCGAAGGCACCGTACGAGAGCTACCTCGACGTGACTCGTACCATGATCCAAATTAGCTGTTCTGACAAGTGTTCGCTACCGCAATCTTCGGCTACCGCAATCTTCGGCGCTCCAGGCATCAGTGAGACGGCTTGGAGCCCGCTGTTGATCATGGAGCCATGTCGGCGTCGGTCGAATCGACCATTGGTTGGCGCCACAAGAGCCGATGGTGGTCATGTGGGGCCGATCGGCGATATGGCAGATTCTGGAGCGTTATGAGCTGTAGGCGATCAGGACGAAATACGCAGAGCGGTGGTGCTCGATGTGAGTGACCGGTGAGGAACGGGAACGGAGCTACGACACCGCACGCCGAGCTACGACACCGCACGCCGAGCTACGACACCGCACGCTGAATAGCGCTGTTCATGAGGTGTGGAGCACGTGAATCCAACCCGATCGGCGCCGGTTTGGCTGCCAGCTCGGCTGTCGGTATCGGTCTCGGTTTGGCTGCCAGCTCGGCTGTCGGTATCGGTCTCGGTTTGGCTGAAGTGGGCGAATACGTACGGTACTTGAAACGTTACGGTCTGCGCGCCAGTAGGTTTCGAAGGTCGGCTCGGAAGGTCTCTTGGAGCACGGTCGTGGTCACGTCCGCACGGCTCCGTTCGAGGACCGCTCTCAGTGCGTCGTTCGAGCGGCGCAAGCCGGCGGTGATCGCATCAGGAAAGTCGATCGTCACCAGCAGGTCATAGACCTCCTGCATCGAGGTGAGCAGCGTCTCAGCCACCTCGGTTTGACCCGACCTCAATCTGTCGAGCAGATAGCGGCGTAATTCGGACGCTGCTTCTGCCAGTCCGTTGAGCCACGCAGGCGGTTCGACGCCGAGATCTTCATGGTCGGGGATCGCTTTGGCATGCACCAAGGCGAAGGTGAGGCGTGCTTCTGCGTACTCCTTCTCGGCATCATGGAGGAACCCCGCAAACGCGATCCGTGGATGCTGGCGAAGAGCGGTCTGTGCTGCCCGCAGTTCCAACTCCGCTTCGTCGGCAAAGCTCGCAAAGGTCGTGACGTCGTTCCGGTGGATTGCCTGGATAGCCCGGCTGCAGCAGCGTATGGCCCGTCTGCAGTGCGGCAGGCCCTCCTCGCGGGCTCTGTCAGCTGCCGCAAGCGACATGCCGATACGTCCAGCGATTGCTTGCAGTTGGAGGGCGAGCGGCTCGAGCGCCTGTTGCGTTTCGGGCGGCGGATCGGTGGTCATGCGTAGCGGGCGGGTTGCCGAGGTTCCTAGCGGATCACCGAGGTTCGGAGCCAGTCATGACTTGTGGGGAAGGCTCCGCTACTGGCGCGACCTGAAGAGCTATCGAGTCGTGTCATGGGCTTGTCCTAGACCGGCCGGCGCGCCGCTCGCAACCGGTACGAGATCAACTCGCCAACTGAGCAATCTTGCAACTGAGCAATCTCGAGGCCGTTGCTGCGTGTGGCGTGTGGTATGTGGCCCGTGAGTGTACGACTGTGTCTGGAATTGGGTGCTGCGCACTGTCGATAGCCCTGCTGCGGGTGCACTAAGCGCTGCTGCTGGTGCGCCAGGCGCTTGGGCCGTGCTCAGCGTGTGCCTGAAGCAGATGCGGCGAGCCACTCTTCTGCAAGAGGGCTGCGGTCCTCGCCGTACCGGTTGCTTGCATGGGCAAGGGCGCTGACGCGGTCCCCGTGGCCCACGCTGCCATAGCCGTAGGGCGTGGTACCAAGATGTCCAGCGTACCTGTCGTCCCCAAGCTGCCCTACGCCCGCGTAGGGGAGGTAATGCAGCTTTACGCGACGCTCCGCTGCAATGTTGCGGAGATTGATGAGCAGTGCCATGTAGGCAACGAGGGCTGCGGCGAGAATCGCGGTGATGGCCCACAAGAGATGGAGTGGTGGGACGATGCCGATGATCGCCGTAGTCAGCGTTCCAGCAGCAAGCCCGGCCAATGTTCGTCTCCTTCGCACAAGGACTGCGGACGTTCCCTGGCGCTGATGCTGGTATGGAAGCGGCTGTGCCACACCGAGGCCCGACGTTGGCCACCCGGAGCTGACTGTCGGAGCACGGCCACCAGTGGCTAGGCCGTCACCGGCTGCTGTACTGCTCGCCAGCGACAAGCTGTTGGCTGGCTTCACCAGTGCCGGACCCGTTCTCTGGAGAACGGTGAGGTGCCTACGAAATGCGCCGATTGAATCGCTGCTATGGATCTCTGATCTCCGGCGCATGAAACTATGCCCCAACACGGCTGCCCATACGATTGCGAAGAACAGAACGACCACGATCATCAAGCTCCTAGACCTACCTTTCTGTGTACCCTAGCGAAGGGTTTCACCAAAGTGGTGGATTTGCGCGGAGGTTGTGCCATCTGGATGGCACGGGTGGGTTGGCAGAGATGCCGAAGACACATGACCCGTCATTCTTACTACGGAGGCACATGGCCGCGCAACCGGATCTTGTCTGGCCTGTAACTCGGGTCGTCGGCCGCGCTGCCCGCCGCGCTGCTCGCGGCGGTTCTAGAGATGCAGGCCGCACTCGGTCTTTCCGGTTCCGCTCCAGCGTCCGGATCGTGGATGCGCTCCCAGGCTGACGCGTGTGGTGGTCGGCGCACACCCGATTGACGGGTACCCAGCGAGTGTCAACGGGTGCCGTGGCAGGTCATTCTCGCGGATGTACGCTTCGACGTCGTCATCGCTCCAGTACGCGAGCGGGTTCACCTTCACGACGGCCTTACCGGTATCGAAAGAGACGACAGGAGCGTCGGAGCGTGATGGGCCGTCAGCACGCTTCAAGCCGGTCATCCAGCAGCGCTTGCCTTGCAGGGCCTTCCGAAGCGGCTCGACCTTTCGCACCTCGCAGCAGCGTTCTGTCCCGCATGGCCACTCGTCGATGGGCACATCAGGGAAGATGATCCGCAGGTTCAGGTCATAGCGCCGCCTCACGTTCTCGACGAAGTCCAAGGTCTCTGGGAAGTGGTAGCAGGTGTCGAGGAAGACTACATCGACCAGCGGATCTTGCCTGACGGCGATATCGATCAGGACGCAGTCCTGGAACGAGCTTGTGAGCACGAGGTCGCTGCCGAAGACGTCGAATGCCCAGCGCACTATCTCTTGGGCCGAGGCGTGCTCCAGCTCTTGGGCCGAGGCGTGCTCTAGGTCGGCCGCCGCGTCGATGTCGCCTGGCATGAGCTGGCCCTCTGCGATGAGCTTGCGGTCAGCCAATGCCGTTGCTCCAGCAGCCCAGTTGCTCGCAGCCTCTACCATCTGTGCCTTCTTAGCTTCCTGCTCCTTGGTCTCGGTCATCACAAGTCCTTATCGTCCTGCACGTAGTCGTCCTCGCCGACTTTCGTGCTCAGGCTTCTCACCTGCGCTCTCACGCCGAGCGCCTGATCACGTCCGCTCCGGTTCGCTACGGCAACGGCTGGGTGGTCGCGGCGACGGCGCTCGATCAAGTTGATAATGTTGATCATATTAGTCGGATAATATGCCATTCGCTCGACAAGTGCCCGTTGTGCCTCTGCCCCCGTTCCCAGCGGGCGAGTGACCGTCCCGTGCGTGCCGTATCCTCTTGCAGGAACCCATGAGCACGAACAGCCCCATGCCGCTTTACCCCGTAGCGTTGCGCCTCGAAGGCAGGAACTGTCTTGTCGTCGGCGGGGGACCCGTTGGTGCGCGCAAGATCGAGGCGCTGCTTGCGTGCGGCGCGATCGTCACGGTTGTCGCCCCTCAAGTAGATCGACGGATCGTGGAGATGGAGCGCACGCGAGCTGACCACATAACTGCTGGGGCGGGGCCCGCCGGTACTCCGCCATCCGGTGAGCTCACGGTTGAACGCCGTTGTTACTCCTCTGGCGAAGCCGCACGCTACCAGCTGGTCATCGCTGCAACAGGGGATCCTGAGGTCGATCAGGCTGTCTCCGAGGACTGCGAGGCTGCCGGCGTATGGGTGAACAGCGTTGACGGTCCGGAGCTGTGCTCGTTCTTCGTGCCCGCGGTCCACCGGTCCGGTCCGGTTGTGGTGGCGGTCTCCACCGGCGGGGCGAGCCCGTCCCTAGCTGGCTGGATCCGTGACGAGCTTCGCAGCTGTGTCGGCCCGGAGTATGCCGCGGTCGCGGGCCTGTTGGCGCGAGCGCGCGAAGAGCTCAGAGAGCAGGGCCGTCCAACTGCCTCGATCGATTGGAAAGCGTTGCTCGCACTCGACCTTGCAGCAATCCTGCGCAACGACGGCCAGGCGGCAGCGCGCGAAGCGGTGCGGTCGTGGCTACTGGAGCAGGGGTCCGGCGCCAAGAGCAGCTCGCCAGCGTCGCAGCAACCGGACGGCCGCGAGCTGCAATCGTGACCCCGAGCTCTCGCACGGAGAGCCCTACAGAGGGACCGAGATGTCGAGCACCACTTGGCAGGTTCCCGCGTCGAGGAGGATGAGCCGCCCCGTGTAGCCCTTGCGCGACTGGCTCCGGCGTGGTGCTGCGCGAGCTGGTATCGAGGGCGCAAAGATAGCTGCAAGCGCAGCCCTTCCCTGGTAGGTCGTGTTGTCCAGGATCGAGAGGCGCTCTGCGTTAGGGGCCAGCTGGATTGCCGTTGGAAGGCAGCGCATAGCGGCCGAACCAGCCAAAGCCGTCGCCGCCGGGCCGAAAGGTCCTGCAGCCGGCGCGGCAGCTCCGTTGGTTGCAGCAGTGGTTTGGTTCGCCTGGAAGGATCCCGCCGATCCAGCTGCAGTTGGTGGGGACCCTGGTGACAACCGCTGCGCCTCCTGGCTGCCGGGCGTGCCAATGAGCGCTTGGCGGACCTCGCCTCGCAGGATGCCTTCGCTGGTGGCGGAGCCGAGCGTACCGAAGATCGGACCTGCTTTCTCCAGCGCGGCAAGGCGCTTGAGGGCGCCCGTAGGCACGAAGGAGCCCGAGGTCCTGGCAGGAGCCGCGATCGACGCGTGTGGGGTGCTTGCTCGAGGGATGGTGATCGCGAGCGCCACTGCTACCGCGATGATGCTCGCAGCAATTCCCGAGATCAGCATGGTGCGGCGCCTTCTCAGATCTCGTGTGCGCAAGCCCGGGCCGACGTGCCGGCCGGTCTTCGGCGGGCTGGCATTGCCGATTGCCGCAGATGAGGCCATTGCCACGATTGACGATGGTCTCGGCGCCGTGGCCTTGCTATTTTCTCCCTTTTCTCCGTCAAGAGAAGCCACCGCGTTCGCTATGATCAGCGACTTCATGCGCTCGGCGAACACTGGCTCGTGAGCTGGCTTCGCGAGGAGCATGTCGATAGCCCGCATCTTTTCCAGGCGTTGCGAGCATGCCTCGCAGGAGGCGAGATGAGCTTCTACGGCAGGCTCCCACTCGGCTTCCGCCTGCTCGTCGGCGGTATCCGCGTCGAGGTAGGTCGAGAGCTGCTCATCGCTGAGGTGGCTTCCAGGATGTGGTTCTGTGTTCATCGGCTCTCTGTTTGACGCTCGCCAGCGGCATCTTGTTCCATGGCTCCCGCATCCGCCGTTCCATCATTTTCGCCCGCCCCTGCATCCGCCCCTGCATCCGCCCCCGAAGAGAAGAGCTCTCGCGCGAGAAGAGCCCTGGCTCGTGCGATCCGTGACCTGACGGTTCCGACGGGAACTCCGAGCACCAAGCCGATCTCCTCATAGCTCATCCCTTCCGATGAGCGAAGGAGAAGCGCGATGCGGAACTGGGGCGGCACATGCTCTAATGCTCTGTCCACGTCTACATTGGTCGCTGCCGCATCTCCGATTGGGTCCGTCGCCGGACTGATGAGGGAGAGCGTGGCTCCCGGCCGGAGTGCATGAGCCGCGGCGACGTTGGATGCGACTGATTGCTGAGGCGCCCGGGTGTCTTGTGATGTGGTCGTGCTCATAGCGCCTGAGGGCAACTCGTGCGATCTGTGGCGGGCCTCTTTTCTCAGTGCGGACAAGCACGTGTTCGTGGTCACCCGGTAGACCCAGGTCGAAAGGCTGGAGCGACCGTCAAAAGCTTTGAGGCCGCGTACGATGCTCACCATGGCGTCCTGGGTGGCGTCCAGGGCATCGGCTTCCGTCGTCATCATGCGCCGGCAGGTCCGGTAGACAGGATCGTAGAGCGCTTTGAGAAGCTCCTGTAGGGCTTCGGGATCACCCGAACGCGCAGCGTCCAGGGGCCCGTTCACAGCTGCGGACGCGTCGCTGTTGGACATCCTTGTGCGATCTTCGGGTTGGTTCGTCGTACCAACATGCTACGCGCGCTAGGCCGGTCCGAGTGCCTGTGCGCCGTTCCGGCCGGTGGTGTGTGGCGAGCTGGAGAATCCGGCGTTGACGGAACTTTTCTCACATATGCAACGTCCAAGTAATTCAGCGGCTCCGATAGCGAGACGCCGTGGCGTTCGTATCTTCTGATGCCACGAGCAGCAGGGCATGTGGCATGCGCAGAGGGAAACGGCAACAGACGGATAAAACGGATAA
>JAJYWA010000016.1 GCA_021791755.1 Actinomycetes bacterium
ACCAGGATCTGGAACTTCCCAGCTGAGTTGATGTAGTAGCCGGCTGCGACGCAGAAGCTCTGAGAGGCGCACGAGACGCCGGCGAGCGAGTTGTTTTGGATCGCTGACGTAGAAAGCGACGGAGACGAGTCAAAAGACCACGTGCTCCCGTTCCAGGTGAGAACCAGGTTCTGGCCAGCACCGGCTGAGTTGATGTAGTAGCCGCCTGCGACGCAGAAGCTCACCGAGGCGCACGAAACGCCGCTGACGTCGTTTCTCGTGGCGCCGATGGCATCTGGTGGTTTCGCTATCGACCAGGTACCCGAGCTTGCCGATGATGCTGCGGCATCAGCGATCGGAGATATGAGCGTGATCGAGAGGATGCCAAGCGCCGCACACAGGATCGTCAGCCAATATCCTCTACTCCGGCAACCCTCGCGTGAAGCGGCTCTGCCTCCCTCCGTTACGATCATGGCTCCTCCTCCTTGCGCCCCAGCTGTCACTTCGCCAGAAGAGCCTAGCCCCCATTCACGACACCGACTCGGTTATGTTGCGGCAGGCTTCGTCATCTGAGAGCAAGGCGTACACGACGCTGGCCAGATACCACCAGTGCGAGACCGAAGACGCCTACGTCCCTGATGACGATGTCGTTGAGGCCGTGCACAGACAGCGCCACCACGATCTCCAGCATGAGCAGTGCGCCGACGCCAGCGGCGGTTCGGGGAAGCACTCCGAGCACAAGGGCTACAGCGAGGATGAACAGCACCCACCCGTGGGCAAGCACTGCGAGGGTCGCCGGGATGGATGTTGACTGGAGGATCGGCACGTAACCGGTCCAGAGCCGGGGCGCTACAAGCTCGTGATAGCCGAACCAGGCGAACACGAGACCGAGAAGCACACGCGCTCCTGTCGGTCCCCAGCGCTCCAACTCGCGCAAGGTCCTGTTCAGCGCTCGCTGGCCGGTGGCGAGATACCCGCGAATCGCCGAGCCGGGCGCGTTCTCCCGGATGGTCTCAGCTGTGGCCAGCGCTTGCATGCCTGCTGGACCCTGCTGAGAGATCCTCTTGCTTCTAGTGCTTGCTGATGGAGCGCCCACCTGGTCTCATTCCTTTCACTCGTTCACTCGCCGCTCGAACCAATATGGGCCTGCCGCGCTACTCACGCCCAGGAATGCGCTCCCACCCAGCACCGTCGACCTCGCCGAGGCGCTCACTTGAAGGCGTTCATTGGACGATATGCCCGCTGGCATTGGTGGCGATCAAGCCATCGTCGCCAAGGTTGTACTCGGTGCCCGCGGAGTCGTCGCCAAAGTTCGCCTCGATGAAGTAAATACGATCGGTTGCCGGGTAGGACTTGGTGGTCGGCGGCTGACCACCTCCTGCCATAGAGAGGGTCAACACAATGTTCGACCCTGCCGTCTTGGTGGAGACCTGGAAACCCGCAAGCGCTGCCTGCGCCGTCGAGCTGAGGGGTCCCGGATAGACCTGGTACGCAAACGAAGCATACTGGGTAGATGAGAGCAGTGGACCTGGTGCAGATGACGATGCGCCAGATCCGCCCGACGCCGAGCCGGACGAGCTCTGCGAGGCGCCTCCAGAGCCAGAGGTACTCGTCGACCCGCCAGAGCCAGAGGTGCTCGATGACGACGACCCGCCAGAACCAGAGGTGCTCGGGGAACCACTCGAGGCCCCGCCGCCGGATGACGATGACCCGCCAGAGCCAGAGGTGCTCGATGACGACGAGCCCCCAGAGCTCCCGGAGGAGGATCCGCCAGAGCCGCCACCCCCGGCAGTGCCGCCACTAGACGGCGTGAGCGAGGTCCCCGACGAGAGGGTCGCGGACAGTGACGCCAATGAATGGTTCTGGTAGCCCGTTATCGCGAGGGCAGTTGCAAGCGCGGCTGTGGCAGCAAGGGCGCTCAGACCCTTTGCGCCTATGCTCTCAGGACCAATCCGCCATGATCGACGCCCCGAACCGGGCGTATCGAGGGGCGCTTTGGCCGTGTTCTTCTGTGAGGTTCGCTTGGGATTTTCCATGGTGTACGTGACCCCTCCTTGACTCGTTGCAATCGATTTGCCCAACGTGGGCCCAACTTGGGCTCGCAGCCGTGACAATCGGCTCCAAAGCATCCCAGCAAGCTTGCCGAACTTTACGGCAGTCTTGTTGGAGTAAGAGGATAGCTGCCCTGGGCACTCCGATCGGCCAGCGAGACTGTGTAGGTGCTGAGAAATGAGGGCCAACAGGCCTCATTTCTCCTATGATCGATCGCGTGAAGGACCGCGCTGAAGCCAACTCGCCGCCCAGCGCCCCTTGGCGCAGGTGAGCCAGCCGAGTGCCCGCCTCCCGCGATCAGCGAGCCAGCAGGCTGGCGACACCTCAACCCCGCGATCAGCCGGCCAGCACGCTAACGGACCAGCAGGCAAGCAAGCTTTCCCGCAAGCTCGCTGACCTAGTCGGGTCTTCCCATGTGCTGAGGGACCCGGCCCTCAGAGCTCCCTACGAGGTCGACTGGACACGAAGATGGCGCGGTGAAGCAGCGCTGGTGGTGCGCCCTGCAAGCACTGCCGAGCTGGCCAGTGTCGTCGCGGTCTGCGCCGAGGAGCAGGCCGCGATCGTCGTCCAGGGAGGCAACACGGGCCTTGTGGGTGGCGGTGTCCCAGTTGGTGGTGAGGTGGTCGTGTCGACGGCGAGGATCTCTTGGGTAGGAGAGGTCGATACAGCATCAGGCCAGATCAGCGCTGGCGGTGGGGCGGCTCTTGCCGCCGTGCAGGACGCAGCTCGGGCTCGGGGCTTCGAGGTCGGCATCGACCTCGCGTCGAGAGGATCGGCAACCTTGGGGGGGATGGTCGCCACGAATGCCTCGGGGCTGTCTGCGGTTCGCTTCGGGCGGATGGCATCGAGGATGATCTCGCTCGAGGCTGTCCTCGCCAGCGGGGCGGTGATCTCCGCGGTTCCGGGGTCACACTTCGGCCAGGGAGGCTACGACCTTGCATCGCTCCTTGCAGGCAGCGAGGGAACGCTTGGGATCGTGACCGGCGTGACCATGCAGCTCGTGCCGAAGCCGAGCAAACTGGTGACTGCGCTCGTGGGTCTCGATGCGGGGGCGGTACGCACGAACGGGAATGACCTCGGCCGAGCGTCGCCTGCGGTGTACCGCGCCACGAGCGCCGCAGCCGCCGCCATCTCTCATCTGCGCAATGTCCTCTCCTCTCGCCTACGCGCCGCCGAGCTGCTCTACCCCGACGCGATGGCAATGGTGTGCGCCCTTCACGGGAGCGCTCCTCCGTTCGGAACGTCCCACGACGCGTACCTGCTGATCGAGTGCGCAACCGACGAAACCGGCGCTGATGCCGCAGGCGGGAAGGCCGACCTTGCCGACGACCTGGCCAGCGACCTCACCGAGGACCTGAGCGCCAAGCTCGCCGGAGCGCTGTCACAGTGCCCGTCAGTAGGCGCTTGTGCGGTGGCCGATGACGATTCCGGGAGGAGGCGCCTGTGGCGCTACAGGGAAGGGATCTCCGAGGCGATCAGCCGCGCCGGCATCCCGCACAAGCTCGACGTGCACGTGCCCCTCTCGGAGGCTGCAGGCTTCGTCGCCGAGGTGCACAGGATCGTTCACGCCATGTCCCCGAGCAGCAAGGTGATCATCTTCGGCCATATCGGTGTAGGCAACCTGCACTTGAACGTGATCGGCCCCGATCCAGAAGACACGGCCGTAGACGATGCGATCTTGGAGGCGGTTGTCGCAGCAGGCGGCGATGTAAGCGCCGAGCACGGCGTCGGCCGGGCAAAGGCGCCCTGGCTTCCCAGGGTCCTCAGCTCAGAGCAGCTCGACGCGATGTGGAGGCTGAAGAGCGCTCTGGACCCCAAGGGGCTACTGAACCCAGGAGTCGTGCTCCTGCCGCCACAGCGCCTCTAGCGTCAGCCGACGACGACACCTGCCGCCCGCTCGCCCGAGCGGCGGATCGTACCTGCCCGCAAAGCTGATCTGGGACTCGTCGGCGCTGAGCGGCACAACGAAGCCATCCGCGTGATCGCGCACATTGCCCAGCTTGCAATGCACCTCCTTGCCGATCCTTGGCTCGCCGACACGGTGTCCAGTAGGGCGGTCGGCCTGGTCATTGCGCGATCGATCCCCTACGGGAGCGGGACGCGATCGAAGCCGTTGGACCGTCCTGGTGCGACGGTGCGCGGAGCGCTGCACCTGCACTGGCCCGGGACGCTCGTGCACGTCGATCCCGGCGCGGATCTCCTCGCGTTCGTGCAAGGTCAGAGAACGTGCTGGCATGATGGAACTGGCCGACCTCCGTTGGCCAGGTGCAACTGGTTGCTCAGCAAGCATTCTGCTCGCCTTGACGCTCTGACCGGTGGATCTCACGCCACCCCTTGAGCTCGCCCACGTATAGCGATAGTCGAATGGATGGTCTGGCATGACGACGAGACACTCCACAGTGCTCTAGAGCAAATGTCACCGAGAGAGCACAAGAAGTCGTTGCAGCACCAAGAAGCAGCGTGGATCAGTGTCCGGTTCGCCGGGGAAACGCCATCCCGGCCGACGCGTTCGCGGTTACTGACCGCCATCTGTTGCCTCCAGGTCGATGCGGACCTCGTCGACGGTTGCCTCGGCGAAGGCTGCGGGCGGGCCGCCAGACCACGCTCTGCCTCGACAAGATCGTCCGCGTAGCGTCCGTCGATCGCCCACGGGTTGCACGACGCCAGCATTCGCCGATCGAGTCCAGACAGGCGACCTGCCTGTACGCACGTGTCGTGGAGCTCCAAGAGGTTGTGCACCTTCTTGAACGTGATACCGGCGTCGATCAAGGTGGCCTTGAGCGACTTCTCCACGATCAAGTGGGCAAGGAAGCAGGTCATCCGGGCGGGAGAGTCGGGATCACGATGTGCGGCGCGCAGCGTGGCCAGGTCGTCCCCGACGTTGGCAAGCCAACGTCGAGCCTCGTCGCGATTGTTGTCAGGCAGCTCGCTCATAGACAACCCGTCCCTCCCGCAGCGGCCAGTAGTGCATCGATCCGATGACGTCCCGGCGTCTCCGACACTCTCGTACGTCGGTGACGAACACCTGGATCGGGATGGAACCGCCAAGGAGGTAGTAGAGATCCGCTTCGATCTCATGGCGCCGCCGGTAGTCGAGATCGGGGAGCACGACCATCAGGTCGATGTCGGAGTCGGGTCCGTCGTCTCCACGCGCCACCGAACCGAAGAGCAGCACTCTTTTCGGATCGATCTCAGCGACGATCCGCTCGACGATGTCTGGGACCCACTATTCGAGCGTGCGTCCCTCGTAGAGCGCTTTGCCGTTCCGGGTCTCGTGGGCGACCTGGCTCATTGGCCAAGCTCCTGGCCGCGCCGCTCACAGATCGAGTAGGGCCGGTAGGCGAGATCCCTGGCGGCTTCCTCGACACCTCCCGGTCGGCGCACCATAGCGGCTCGGGCGACGAGGATCCCTGCGTACTCGAGTCCTTTCACCGACACGTTCATCGCCCGAGCGAGCCTCTCGGCAGGGTCGTAGCCGGCCTCGTCGAAGGGGTACTGCTCGAACCATTTGATAGCGAACCGGGTATCAGCGTCGAATTCCCCATCCTGCTCGGTGAGCACCTCGTCGAGAACCTGGTTGATCAGCGCGACGGCGCTCCGCACGGACATCGGTTCACCGGTCGGCTTTACGACCTCGGCGTAACGAGAGAACACCGCCATCCCACGTCCGATTGCCGCCTGGGCCAGGTCCAGCGGAGCGATGTTCCCCTGCTGCAGCTCGCGAAGGGCTTTCGGTAGCTCGGTGTGGAGGGCTGCGAGAAGACCCGGCGATCGGTGATGCCCGCCGTTTCGCTGCGAGGGCGGCAGCCCGGCACGACCGACGTCGCGAGTGCGTTGCCGCCCTTATCGCGAAGTCTTGCGGTCATCTCAGTTCGAAGTGGCCAAGCGGTGTTGAGGGACAGTCCGGAACCAATAAGTGCAGCCAACATTGCCTCCCAGCCAGTTGACGCGAGGCTACCTCCTCCTTGTTCCGCTTGTTTGGACGCGTAGAACACAGTGACTGGAAACCTTGAACCTACAACTCGAGCCACATTGATCATGGCCTGTTCGAAGTTGCGCTTGAACCACCCTTCAGCCGTTTCGGCTGAATGTGAAAAGGGGTTGGCTACCAGCTCACGCGCCTTCGGCGTTAGCAGTGTCGAGAATAATGAAGGGCACACATTACCGATACACCTGCGAAGCCATATGTAGAAGAAGTCAGATAGATCAGAGCAACCGACATTATGATAGTACGCTGGATCGGTTGAGACTAAATAGCGCGTAACGGGTGAACGCTGGGCTCTCCCGAGTTCGAGAATATCCATCTGACCGCCAGACGCCATGACGTTGATATCTTGCTGAGATAGACTCCGTAGGGGCTACCGAACCCGGGAGTACTGCTCCTGCCGCCACAGCGCCTCTAGCGCCAGCCAACGACGACACCAGCCGCCAAGGACACCAGCCGCCGACGCACGATCCGCAGGTTCAGCGCAAGGTCTGATCAGCGCTCAAGCCCGAGCACCCAGGCGGCCCGGAACAGAGCTCGCAACCTCGGCCTCGCTCGATTCGAGAGCGCTTGCCAACCTCAGTAGAAAGGACCGGATGGTAGCTTCGGCCACTCGATGGCCAAGAGCGCTGTTCAGCAGGCGTCCCGCTCGTCCGAGCGGCGGATCGTACCTGCCCGCAAAGCTGATCTGGGACTCGCCGGCGCCGAGCGGCGCAATCTCGAGATCTCCCACGAGGCGCGGGAACAGGCCAGGAATGCCCGTGGCCTCCCATTCGAGCGGCACAACGAAGCCATCCGCGTGATCGCGCACATTGCCCAGCTTGCAATGCACCTCCTTGCTGATCCGTGGCTCAGTGGGGCCAAGAGCCGGCCCCACCCTCAAGCGCAGTGCGCCACCATCGTCGCTCGCGGCTGTAGCCAGCTGGTCGATCCAGCCGTCTTGGTCCCTTGCGATGCGACGCTTGACCGTATCGCACGCCATCTGCACATGAACGAAATCGTGAAGAAACATGGTTCTGTCACCCGCGAGTAATCGACTGATCGCTTCTGATTGCCATCGTGGCTCAGGATGGGATCGATTCCAAGGGCCATTAGTCCCATCCTCGACAACCTCGACAACCTCGTTGCCGCGGGTTGCCCTGCCAGGGCCACGCACTTGGAGCCAGAGCGGCCAGGGCCGCAACCTTCACCGAGCTCGCCATCCTCTGCACCGTGGCCTCAAGACACGGGATCCGGCCACGACCCAGCGCATGCGTTCACGCGGACGCTGAAAGGGTTGAACCCAAGCTGTGCATCGAAGCCGATGTGCACCTGAGAAAAAAAGAAGAACCGTTTGACACGTTCTGTGGATCGGTTGTAGCCGGATGTCATTGCCAGCTCCGCTAGCGGATCCTGTTGATCGGGGGCCGTCGGCGGCGTTGGCTGACGAGTCAAACGCGTATCAGAAGAATTGCTTGACGTGCTGGCATCACAGGAGTACACTAGGTGGCAGTGATGTCAGTATCACCTTGATCCAGCTTGGATCATGCTGAGGACGAGGCATCAATGTAGTGGACGGTGCGGGTTCGGTTGCGCCGGTGTGGCAAGAAGCCTCCAGTGGAGGGTGCTCGAGAGCGCACCGGCGTCGAATTGGGAGAAGGGGTTGGGTGGCCTTGATGGCAGGTGTGTCGAAGACGGGTGTCGACGCCGCAGGTGGCGGTGTCGTGGGTGCTCATGGAGCAGCAGGCACCTCTGGACCAATAGGCGCGAGGCGCATTTCTGCAAGGCGCGACGCCGCTCATGTCAACCATGGTCTCCTTCATCGAGGGCCGGTGGGCATCGCGATGCTCGCAGTCGCAGCGCTCATGATCTCATCGTGTGCCCGAACAGCGAGCGCTACACACACACACGGTGAAAGCCACCTAGGAGCATCAGCTGTTAGCTCAGCTCGCGGGCGGGTGCTTCCGGCACCTCAGGCGCCGGGCCCGCGACCGAAGGCATCCGAGCTCGAGTCCGTGTCGTGTGCGAGCACGCAGTCGTGCGTCGCTGTCGGGATCAGAGCTGGCGGCGGAGCGCTCTCGTTCACCACGACTGACGCCGGGGCGACCTGGAAGCAGGGAGCGCTCCCACGAGGAGCCGGCGCGCTCGACAGCGTCCAGTGCATGTCCTCGTCGAGGTGCGTCGCGACTGGAGAGGGCGCCCTGCTTGTCTCAACAGACGCCGGGGCGACCTGGCAGACCGCAGCCGACCCCGTGCCATCTGCGGACCTCGCATCTGTCGTGTGCCCGACATCGCAGGTGTGCATAGCCGCAGGCCTGTACGCGAGAGCGACCACCGGCACCGCTGCGGTCATCATTGAAAGCGCTGATGGGGGGGAGACCTGGCATCCTTCGCAGGCGCCGGTGTGGGCGCCGGGTGTAGTGAGCCTTGGCTGCGGATCTGTGGACTTCTGCGTCGCGGGAGGAGACGTCATGCTCGTCAGCTACGACGCCGGGGCATCATGGCAGGCGAGAACCGTCATCGGCGGGGTGCTTGCCGCACCGTCGGCGCTCAGCTGTGAGAGCGCGACGGCCTGTCTTGCAGCTGGCCCCAACCCAGCCGGAGTACAGGATCCGAGCCTCGCTGGCGTCCTCATCTCCGCCACGAGCTCTGCAGCCCCCTTTTCGAACCTGCAGCTTCCTCGTGGCACCTCTGGGGTGTCTGCCCTCAGCTGCGTGGCAGCGACGAGCGTGTGCTTTGCCGCAGCTCCACCCCGCGGCTCGGGTGCTTCAGGCATCTTCTTGACGAGCACGACCTCGGGCGCAACGTGGTCTGTGTTGCCGCTGCCTGGCGAGCTCACAGCGGTCTCAGGGCTCAGCTGTACGACTGCGACCACCTGCGTGCTGTCCGGAGCCACCGCCACCGGCGCGGCGGTCGCGTCGACGAGCGACGCCGGGAGCGCCTGGAACATCACGAGCACAACCTGAGCAAACCGACGGGGAGGTAGACGATGTCACGCAAGCTGAAGATTTCTGGTGGAGCGCCTCGAAAGCGCCGAGCCGGTATGCCAGGTCTTCTCGTTCGTTCGGTGCTGTACGCTGCGACGCTGTCGATGATAACGACGCTTCTCGTCGGCGTGGCCGCGCAGTCCCACACCGTGCGAGGTGTGCACCCTCTCGGCCGGGTGCGCCTTGCGAGCTCGACGTCGGGGCTCGTCGTGAAGGTGGGGTATGCCAACACTTCGAACGGGGGCTTGACACCGAGCCCGTGGTCTGGAAGCAGCGTCACGTACTTCAACTGTGCCGACGGAAATGGAGGGAGCTGCTCTAGTCGTGCGTATGCCAGCCGGGACGCAGGCGCAATCCTTCTCTACAACCCGACGTCGAGCACCATAACCGTTGACGGAGTGACGCTTGTGATGGTCATGCCGGACAATCGCCTTCTCGACGATGGCGATACCAATAGTTCCGACGGGTATGTCTTTGGGACTTTCAACCTTGATCCAGAGTATAAGTACCAGGGCAATGTCTGGGGTGTCAGCTCGTCGTCTACGATCCCGCTGTCTCCCGGAGACTATGCGATCCTCACCGGGATCAACACCAGCGACCTCGTCTATGGCACTGTCTGCGCTGGGACCAACCTGTCCGCGAGCGCAACGGTCGCGATCACGGTGGGAACGAAGACCTCTTACTACGCAGATCCTACAGCCCTGGTCGCCGATCAGGGCCTGGACTCCGGATATTGCGGCCGTTCAGAGAGCTCTCCATGGACCCAGGTGCAGCATACGAGCTACCCGATAGGTGGCCCTGTTCCGCGGTCTGCGCTCTATGGCAGGTGCAATGCGTTGATGTCGTGCTCTGCAGGCACGATGCCGGTGCATCACAGCACGAAGCACCCGATAGACACGGCGTCTGGCGACTTGAGCGTGAGCGTCCCAGGCTTCAGCGTTCCCGCTCTCGCCCACAGCTTGGACTTCGGCCTGAGCTACGACGCGATGCAGGTCCAACAGCAGATATCGGCCGGCACAGACGTGGACAACGACGGAGACGCTGGCCTCGACACCGATGGCGACGGGGATGGAAACTACGCAGGACCCTTCGGCTGGGGGTGGTCGATGACGAACGCCCCGGTGCTAGCCGTGAGCGGCTCGAGCCCCGCGAGCTCTGTCATCTCGATACAAGGAGACGGCGCCCAGACCGACTTCATCGCCCCGGGCTCATCGGGCTGTCCGAGCCCGTACGTGGCGCCGCAAGGCAGCCCAGCAGGCGCCTACTGCGCGCTTCCTCGGGTCACAGGCGGCACGCTCAGCTATTCGAGCGGGGCGTACATCTTGAGCGAAAAGGGCGGGATGTCAACCTTCGGCTTCGACCAGTCAGGACATCTCAGCTACGAGTCAACCGCCACCCAACCGGGACAGCAGCTTACGGTCACAGACGATGTATCGCCTTCAACCGGGGGATGCCCGAGCTCTACTACCTATACGTGGCTCTCGTTCTGCACCGTGTACACCTCTCCAGCAGCAGCAGCGATTCCACCAGGAGCAACGATTCCACTGGGAACAACGATGGCGATCGGCTATGACAAGAACGGCATCTCTCAAGGGGTCTTCGACCCTGCTGGAAACGAGTGGACCTTCGGGTACGACTCGAACGCGAACCTCACCTCGGTGACGAACCCGAAGAACGAAACGACGACCTTCACCTACGACACGGCCAACACGGTCCCGAGCCTCATCCACGATCTCTGCTCGAAGACCGAGCCCGGCTTCACTGCGCCGACGTCGTGTCCGACCGCAGGGGACAACACGAGCCCTTCGTGTCCGACCGGCACGTCGTGCTACACGTATGCGACCCACTACCCATTGGCCAACGGCTCAAGCTCGATGACCAGTGCCTGGTCCCCTGGGACATCCATCGACTCTGGCAACTCGCTCAAGTCCGTATCGTGTACGACGAGGGACTTCTGCGTAGCGGTGGATGCTGTCGGCAACGCTCTCAGCTACGACGGCGCCTTCTGGTCGCCTCCCACCTCGATCGATGGCGCCAACCCGCTCAACTCGGTCACGTGTCCAAGCGCCTCTTTCTGTGTAGCGGTGGACTCGAAGGGGAACGCGCTCACCTGGAACGGCGCCGCCTGGTCCTCTCCCACCTCGATTGACTCCAACCCGCTCAACTCCGTATCGTGTGCAGGAACGAGCTTCTGCGTTGCGGTGGACTCGAAGGGGAACGAGGTCACCTGGAACGGCTCCTCCTGGTCCTCTCCCACCTCGATCGATTCCAACCCGCTCAACTCGGTCTCGTGTGCAGGAACGAGCTTCTGCGTTGCGGTGGACTCAGCTGGCAACGACGTCGCCTACAACGGCACGTCCTGGTCGACGAGCCCCACCTCGATCGACTCCGGCAACTCGCTCAACTCGGTCTCGTGTGCCAGCTCTAGCTTCTGCGTTGCGGTGGACTCAGCTGGGAACGAGGTCACCTGGAACGGCTCCTCCTGGTCCTCTCCCACCTCGATCGATGGCGCCAACTCGCTCAGCTCGGTCTCGTGCACCGACTACACGTTCTGCGCGGCAGTGGACTCGAAGGGCAACGCGTTGACCTTCAACGGAACCACTCCTACGAGTGCTCCTATCGACTCTGGTTCCTCTCTCAACTCCATATCATGTCCGGAGCCGACCTACTGCGCAGCGGTGGACGCCTCTGGGAACGTGTTCAGCTACAACTCGACTGCAAGGGTTGTCGAGTACGTGAACCCGATCGGGCAGAAGACGACCTACACCTACGCGGGCAACCGCAATACCGCAGAGGGGTCCTGGACCTCGATCACCGAGCCCAATGGTGACGTGAGCAAGTACGCCTATGTCTACGGAGAGCTAGTCGCAAGGACCACCTACGGCTCGAACGCCCTTGCGGGGCTTCAGCAGAACACGAACCCCGCCACCACGCTCTACGTGCGAGACGCAGGAACGCTCCTTGCCACCTCGAGGATAGGCCCTGACGCGAACACGACGAGCTACACATATGACCCCTTCGGCAACCTGGTTTCGAAGACCAACGCTCTCGGCGGGGTGACGAGCTACAGCTACAACAGCTTTGACGAGGTCACCTCGTCAACGGATCCGATGGGCCGTGTCACGACCTCGACGTATGATTCGAACGGCAACCTCTGCTGGAGCGCGCCCTACGCGGTCAGCTCCCCGTCGTGTGGGTTTCCTCCAGCTAATCAGGCAAGCCCTCCTGCAGGGCCGACCGTCTATGCCTACAACAGCGTAGGTGAGATGCAGACGATGACCGGTCCGACGGGCGACGTCGTCACCTACGCTTATTACCCGAACGGCCAGCTCTGCTGGAGCGCGCCCTACGCGGTCAGCTCCCCGTCGTGTGGGTCTCCTCCAGCTGATCAGACAAGCCCTCCCGCTGGGCCGACGATCTATACCTACGACCCGATGGGCAACGTGACATCTGTCGAGGACCCAATGGGCAACTACACGACAAGCGCCTACGACGCGATCGGCCAGCTCTGCTGGAGCGCGCCATTTTATGTCAGCTCCCCGTCGTGTCTGTCTCCTCCTGCTGATCAGACAAGCCCTCCCGCTGGGCCGACCATCTACGCCTACGACTCGATGGGCAACGTGGTTTCTGTTGAGGACCCGATGTTGAACTACACGACAAGCGCCTACAACGCGATCGGAGAGAAGTGCTGGAGCGTGCCCGCTGAGGTCACATCCCCATCGTGCTCGTCTCCTCCGGCGTCTGCGACCGTCTACACCTACGACGCGCTCGGCAACAGGACCCAGGTGAAGAACCCGACCGCCGGAGTGCCTGCGAGCGAGACGGCGAGCTTGACCTCTGTGTCGTGCGTTGCCGGCTCCAGCTTCTGCATGGCTGTCGACTCAGGGGGCAACTACCTCGTCTACTACTCATCTGCGTGGGCGGGTCCGTATCCGATGGACTCCGGGCACTCTCTCAACTCCATATCGTGTACGACCTCGGGCTCGAGCTTCTGTGCAGCGGTGGACTCAGGCGGCAACGCATTCGTCAACAACGGCTCCACCTGGTCTTCTGCGATCTCGATCGATGGGACTAACTCGCTCACCTCCGTATCGTGTCCGAGCTCGAGCTTCTGTGCAGCGGTGGACTCAGGCGGCAACGCGTTGACCTACAACGGCTCCACCTCCACCTGGTCTTCTGCGACTTCGATCGATGGGACTAACTCGCTCACCTCCGTATCGTGTCCGAGCTCGAGCTTCTGTGCAGCGGTGGACTCAGGCGGCAACGCGTTGACCTACAACGGCTCCACCTCCACCTGGTCTTCTGCGACTTCGATCGACTCCGGGTACTCGCTCAACTCCGTATCGTGTCCGACCGCGAGCTTCTGTGTTGCGGTGGACTCAGGCGGCAACGCGCTGAGCTACAACGGCTCTTCCTGGTCGAAGACGCTCATCGACGCCTATGGGCTCAACACGGTGTCGTGTGCCTCTTCCACCTACTGCGTAGTGCTCGACTCGCTTCAGAACGCGATCGTCCTCAACGGCGCGAACTGGGCCTCTTCTGCGACGACATATGCTTACAACGACGCGGCAAGCCCGAGTGCAGTGACCGCTCAAGCAACGGGCTCGAACGCTACCTCCTACACCTATGATCCCTCGGGCAACCTCATGACAAAGACGACGCCCGCTGACGTAATCTCCTACGCGTACGATGCACTGCACCGTCTGTGCTGGAAGGACGCGGGCTCTACGCAAGTGTCGGGTACGTGCTCTTCTCCTCCAGCAGGAGCGGTGACCTTCTCCTACAACGCCGACTCGCAAGTGACCCAGATGGTCGATGCGACAGGTACGACGTCGTACTCCTATGACTCTCTCGGGCGCCTCTTGGCCACCACTGACTCGAACTACCAGCTGGTCTCCTACGGCTACGACGCAGCCAGCGAGGTCATCTGCATCGGGTACCCGCTCGGGCCAGGTCTTGGCTCTGGGAACTGCTCCAACTCCGCGTCGAGCTCGAACCCGATAGCGACCCGCAGCTATGACTCTGTTGGTAGGCTGGCGTCGGTGACCGACTGGCTGGGCAACACGACCACCTTCTTGGGCAACACGACCACCTTCAGCTACAACGCGGACTCTCTGGTCACCGGCATCCAATACCCTTCTTCTACTGCGACCCCCACGTCGTCTGACACCTCTACCTCTGTTTCGTTCGGCTACGACTCGGAGTCGAGGTTGACCTCAGAGGTGGTGACGAACACCTCTTCGAGCGCAGACGAAGACGCTGACGGAGACAGCGCAACTAGCGACAGTGACTCAACAAATGATTCCGCCACCGGCACATCGGACTCGAACTACTACATCGGCTACTACACCTACAACGCGGACAACCTCCGAACCTCGTACTCCGGCCAGCCGAACTCGTCCGGCCCGACATACTCGTACTCTGCAAACGCACGCAACTACCTGACCGGCTACTACTCAAGCACCTACGACTACGACGCCGACGCTGACGGGGACTCCTCGACCTCTTCGCCCCTTGACGCAAATGACTCAGGCCCCGGCGCATCCGATGCGAACGTCGGGCTTCCGACCTACTCCTCAGTGCCAGGATCTACTACGACCACCGCGACGAGCTACGTCTACAACCCCGCCCAGCAGCTCTGCTGGTCCGTGAGCCCTGCGTTCACGTTGACTAGCACCACGTCGACGCCGGGCTGTTCTGCTCCTCCATCAGGGGCCATGACCTACTCCTACGACGCGTCCGGACAGCTCAGCTCTGTCACCGGCACGCCTCCAGGGGGAACCACTGCTCAGACCGCAAGCTTCTCCTATGGCCCATACGGCGATCTCAACTGCTTCACTGCGCCGAACTCTTCAGGGTACAGCTGTGCGAACCAGAGCTTTTCTTACACGAGCACTTACACCTACAACGCAGACCATCTGAGGATGACGGCTCTACCTGCCCAGAGCGCCACCACCCAGCTGTTCGCCTGGGACACCAACACGTCCAGCACTCCGAGGATCATCTCGGACTCTACGAACTACTACATCTACGGACCAAGCATCTTCGGCGGAGCGCCAGAGCCAATCGAGCAGCTGCCGATCGGGTCTCAGACCCCGAGCTACCTCGTGTTCTCTCCACGTAGCTTGAGGATGATCATCTCTTCAACTGGTGCGGTACAGAACTACTACCACTGCAGCCCGTGGGGAAACTGCGCCTTCTCCGTCCCATCTGGCGCCACGAGCCCATTCGGCTTCGCCGGCGGCTACAGTGACTCATCTACAGCGCCCTTCGGGCTCGTATACCTAGTGAACCGCTACTACGCCGCGTTCATCAGGCAGTTCATCTCCGTAGACCCCGCGGTATCTGCAACAGGCACCCCATATGCCTATGCGGGCAACGACCCGGTGAACGGCAATGACCCGAACGGCCTGAGCTGGTACGACCCGTCATGGGTGCACAAGGCATTCCACTTCGTGGCGAAACACTGGCGTGGAATTGCTCAGGTTGCGATCGCGACGACTGCCGTTGTTGTCTCAGTTGCAAGTCTCGGAACGCTTTCAGGAGCGTCGCTAGTGCTTGCAAGTGCAGCCATTGGTGCGTTTAGCGCACAGGCAGGTTATTACGCGGGCTGCGCGGGTACTTCGTCGGGCTGCACGATTACAGGCGCGCTCACCTCGACAGTCGCTGGAGGCATTTCCGGAGGAGCAGGGGCCGGCCTTGGTGGCACGTTATGCAAGTCGTCAGTTTGTTTAGCTGCTCTTGGTGTTCTTGTGAGCACAGCGGTCGGAACTGGCGCCTACTTCGGAGATAGCTACTTGGAAGGTTCATGCGTAACTGCGGGTGGCGCATCTGGTGCAGCCGCCAACGGATTTGGAGGGTTGTCAATGACCAATCGCGATTGGAAGAGGCTACTGAGCGCGCTTGAGCGCGCGATTTCAAGCGGATCTGCTGGAGACGAGTAATGGGTATAGACCAGCGCGGCATGCTTCGAAAGTTGGGGCGCCAGAATAGCTTCTGGAGGCTGGTGCGCTCTTCCGAAAACGCAATCGTGGCGTTGATGGCGAACGACGAAGTTCCTGAACTTGTGCTCCCAATGCGCGACGTATGGATTGGGGGAACACGACAGAACGGTATCCGACCAACCGTGACGTTGACCGACCGGCAGATCATCGTTATTACCTATGCGAGCCGATGGCGCTCTGCGAAGTACGTTACGTTCAATCGAAGCGATATCGTTCACGTATCTGACTACTCGGGGCGGGCCTTCGAGATGACTCTTGCCAACGGAACAATGCTCAAGATGCGAGGCCTAATTGGCGATGACAAGATGCCCTTGCGCCTGTACGAGCTACTCTCGAAGGAGTAGATGCTTGGCCAGCCTTAACTATTCCTCCTCATACTACGGACTCGGCGCTTCGATCGGAGGCTTCGCCGGCTGTGGCGGTAACATTGTTGGGGGTGAATATGGTGTCGGTCTTGGTATCCCTGGTGCTTCTCTGCTCGCGGGCCCCAGTTATACCTACGTTCATAGTTTTGGGGGTATCACTGCGTTGTTGGCACAAGGTGTTTTCGGCCTTGTTGCAATGGCGAGCTCAGGGTTGACCGTTGGAGGATGGTTATCTAGGAAGCTTGCTCAATTTATCTTTGCTCACGTCCCGCGTTCATGGATACCCGGCTCCTGATGGTGAGCGCTTCATATCATCTAATTTCTGGATCTACGACTGGGGGTTCCATAGGGCTGGTTGTCCTTGCGGTGTTTCTGGCGGTCATCGGCCAACAATATGGCAGAATTGCCTCTCTCCGCGCTCGCAAGTATCGAGCGCGGAGATCGACCGTCGTTCGCGAGCAGCGGCACGGGAACCACCGTCGAATATCGTGTAGCATATACGACTATAGGTGGCACTCACGAACGGCGCAGGCCCGAGAAAAATGGTACGCCACGCTAGTTGTCACTGATGACTCTCTCTGGTTATCGTTCCGGTTGGTTTTCTTGGTCTTTTTCGGTATACCATTAATGCTTCCTTCATATCGCATACCGATCAGCGAGATCTGTGGCGTGGAAAGGCTCACTGAGCAACGACGCCTTAGACTATACTGGCGGCTGTTCTACGGTGTCGCACACCCGCCAAGAAGACTTAGCATCAGGACGCGCTCGGGTGCGTCGTGTATCCTCGAGTTCAGGACTGAGCTCGAGCTAGGAACAGTGCAGTTCTTGTTGATATCGATGGCTGGGTTATCGTTTGATTGATGATCCGGGAGTAACCGTTCACATCCTCCTGTTGTGTGAAATGCAGCGCAATTCACCCGCGGTCTCCACTGTCCTCCTGTCTCGGCCGAGTTGACCCGAAGCGATGAGACGCAACAACCAATGCGAGCACCCGCCTGTTAGACGCGTGGCTGTCGGCAACAGGGCATCGAGAGGTTCGTGCGGAGATTGAAGATCGAGCGCGACGTCGTCATCGCGCTTCGCGTCGCCGCGTATAGTAACGTGTCATCATGATCGTTGATCGACGAAGCGCCTCTGAGAAAATCCGAACCTAGGATGATCGGGGGTAACGGGGCGAGCGGTACGAACGGCTCCCACCTGCGGCCGCTGTCGGTCGGCGAGGTGCTTGACGTCTCCTTCAAGCTCTACCGGACATTTTTCAAGACTTTGACTAAGTCGGTTGCCGTGGTCGTGGCGCCGCTCTACGTGGTCGAAGCCATCGTTTTGATATCCATCCTGCCGCGGCTCAACAACACGAGCTCGACCGTGACGCAACAGTACGGTACCTACACGACCACTTCCACGCAGTCTGACGTTACCGCTTTCCTGACCATAATAGGCGCCGGCGTCATGATCCTCGTCGTGCAGTGGCTTGCCATGCAACTCTCCATCGCTGCCTGCTGCAAGACGATCGGCGACGGTTACCTTGGTTTGACCACCAGCGCCTCCGAAGCCATCCGTTTCACCAGTCGAAGGCTTGCCTCGGTAATTGCGGTCGCTCTCCTTGTGGCGCTGGCCGCCGGCAGCCTGGCGCTTATCACCTTCTTCGTGTTGGGAGCGGCAGGAATTTGGCTATGGGTCTGCTGGTCCGTAGCGATACCGGTGCTGCTACTCGAAGGAAGGCCGGGGGTCGAGTCGCTTAGCAGATCATTCCAGCTGGTCAGGGGTAGGTGGTGGCCCACCTTTGGGACCCTCTTGGCCCAAGCGATCATCAGCGTGATCATCTACTACGTCGTCCAGTATTCGATCAACATACCTGCCGCGCTGCTGCTCCACGACCAGAGCATCCTGGTCGTACCCGAGATCATCGCGATGCTCCTTGCAACGATGATCGCCACCCCTTTCTCGGCGTCCGTCATCACCGTGATGTACTTCGATCTGCAGGTGCGCAAGGAAGGACTCGACCTCGTCCTGCTCGCCAACCAGCTAGGCATCTCACCAGGGGCCTCTCCGGGGACGTCGCCGCAGGGACCCTATGGCTGGCCGCCAGGGGCTGCGCCACAAGGACCCTATGGCTGGCCGGCGCCACCAGGAGCAGGAGCGCCCTCACCAGGCGGCTGGCCCGCTCCGCCCGGCGCTCTCCCGCCGCCGCCCGGTCTCACAGCTGGCGGCTACGATGCGCCACCAGGAGCAGGAGCGCCCTCACCAGGAGCGCCCTCACCAGGCGGCTGGCCCGCTCCGCCCGGCGCTCTCCTCCCACCGCCCGGCGCTCTCCCGCCGCCGCCCGGCGCTTTCCCCCCACCGCCCGGTCCACCACCGGACGTTCCCGGTACGGACATCTCCGGTTCCAGTTCCGGTTCCGGTAGCACTCCCGTCGATGACTAGCGCCAGCGGAGGGGCGGGTGGCATTGCGGCGCCATCACCACAACAGGCGCGCGCGGCGGCGAAGCGCATCCTTGCCGGGTCCCGCTACCACTCACACCCGTTGCCGCGCCCGCTCCACGGCGTGCTCCACACGCTAGGCAGTTGGCTCGACACGATCTTTTCTCCCGTGGGGCGCTTCATTGCTCATTTCTTTAGTGCCGTCGGGCCGGTTTGGGGAGGGCTCATCGCCTTTGCATTATTGGTTGGCGTGGCAGCGGTAGGCTCCCTCCTTCTGATCAGACGCAGGGAGCGCACTGGGGGCCTGTCCAAGCGGAACGTATCAGGCGCATTCAAACCCGAGGATCCGGACGACCTCGATCAGCTGGCCGGCGAGGCAGAGAGCTCCGGCGATCTCAGCGCCGCGATCCGCATGCGTTTCCGAGCTGGCCTGATCCGGCTTGCCAGGCGCGGTTACATCGACCAGCAAGATACCCGCACCTCCAGCGATCTGTCTGCGGCTCTAGTGTCCAACCGCTTTGACCGGCTAGCGCACGACCTAGAGGAGATCGTCTATGCGAGCAGGCCAGCTTCGGGAGAAGACGTCGCAACAGCCCGCGAGTTCTGGCCGCGGGTGCTCGACGATGCTGCGACCCATGCTCACAACTGACCAACCGGCCAACGGGTCACGCTGGCGCGAGCTCAAGCGCTTTGGCAATCTCAGTCCGCGGACTCGCGCCCTCATGGTGGCTGTCGCGGTCCTCTTGGCGATCTTCGTACTCGGCCAGTTGGCCAACGGCATGATCGGCGGGCCGGCTCCGAGCGGTCCGGACTCCTCTTCGTACGCGACCACCTCCTCGGGTCTTGCCGCCTACGAAACACTCGTGAGCCAATTCGGTCATCCGGTTCAGCGAGTTACGACTCCTCTGTCCAAGGCCAGCGCACCCGCGCATTCCGTGATCATCATCGCCCATCCCAGCGGCGCCGTATTCGGAGAGGTTCCCGCCATCCGGCGCCTGCTTGACTCGGGCGACACCGTGGTGCTGACCGGCGTCAGGTCCGTGCCCACCATCCAGGCACTACTGGGACCATCGAGAGCTCCTGCACTGTCCGCGGCCGGGAACACGCTCTACTACGCCTCGTCGTCAGCGCTTACATCACGTCACATCATCAAGGTTGCCGCGACTGGTAGCGGATCCTGGTCATCAGCTGGCTCCAGCAGATCACTGCTGCGCGCCAGCGGCGGTTCCCTCGCCGTCACCACCCGGGTGGGCAGCGGGCGCCTGATCATGATCTCGGACTCCTCTTGCCTTCAGAACCAGTTTCTCGACAGGCAGGACAACGCCGCCTTCGGTCTGTACCTCGCCGGGCGACCTGGCTCCACAGTCGTCTTCGACGAGTATGTCCACGGCTATGGCGTCGGTAGCAGCAATGCAGTCTCAGCGATTCCCGTTCGCTGGAAGTGGGGACTGTTGCTGGCTGTCCTCGCCGCACTGATTTGGATGTGGTCACGGTCACGCAGGCTCGGCGATCCGGAGCAGGCCGAACGTGCTCTGACCCCGCCTCGGCGCCGCTACGTCGACTCTCTGGCGTTGGAGCTCTCCCGTGCTAGTGACATCGCAGAGGCCGCCGAGCCCCTGCGGACTGCCGCAACGAGAAGGATCGAGGCCCGCCTCGGTTTACGGGTTCCGCTCGTTGACGAGACTACGCCCACCGGCTCTTTCCCGGCCGCACCTACATCCGCCAGCTCCACGCCCACGCCTGCCGACCCCACCTCCGGGCCATCCTTCGAGCCCAGGCCCGCCAGCTCCACGCCCACGCCTGCCGACCCCACCTCCGGGCCATCCTTCGAGGCTTCCCGTACACTGGGCATACCTGAAGAGGTAATGGCTGCCATAGGCACTCGAGTTTCGAACGAACGCGACCTGCTCGCCCTCGGGCGGGCTCTAGCTTGGCTGGAAGGAGACAGAAGGTGAGCATGACGAACATGCCAGGGCCAGGACCGTCCACGATGCCCCCTGGGCCGGCAGGGGCCCAGCCCATGCCGAGCAGCGCACCGCCGCACTCCCCCGCTGCTCCACCTCCTCCGGCCAATATTCTCCAATCTCTACGTCACCGCCTCCGTGTTGAGATCGCCAAGGTCGTGGTGGGCCAGGACCAGGTGCTCGATGCGATGCTCGCGGCCGCTTCCGTCGGAGGGCACGTGCTCTTGGAGGGCGCCCCCGGCGTCGCAAAGACGCTCCTCGCCTCTGCTGTCGCCCGAGCCTCCGGGATCGGATTCCGGCGGGTGCAGTTCACACCCGACATGCTTCCCTCGGACATCACGGGCACGATGACCCTGCGCGCGGGCGAGCTGGCCTTTCGCCCAGGCCCCGTCTTCACCAACCTGCTGCTCGCCGACGAGGTCAACCGGACCCCGCCGAAGACCCAGGCGGCGCTGCTCGAGGCCATGCAGGAAGGTCAGGTGAGCATCGAGGGCGAGAGCCACGTCCTGCCCGATCCGTTCCTCGTCATCGCTACGGAGAACCCCATCGAGCACGAGGGGACCTACCCCCTGCCAGAGGCGCAGCTCGACAGGTTCCTTCTCAAACTGGAGGTGGGATACCCATCGGCGACTGACGAGGAGTCGATGCTGAAGCTCGCGCATAAGGGAGTTGTGCCGGCGACGCTCGACGATGTGAACCCAGTGACCGACGGCGCGGAGCTCCTGGCGGCCCGCCAAGAGGTGGATGCCACTGCGACATCGGATGCGATCGTGTCCTACGTGGCCGCAGTGGCGCGAAAGACTCGAACGCTGCCGAGCGTCACCCTCGGAGCAAGCCCGCGCGCGGCAGTCCACCTGCTTGCCGTTTCGAAGGCGTTCGCGCGGATGTCTGGACGCAGCTACGTGATCCCAGAGGACGTAGTCGCCGTCGCGTTGCCGGTCCTGCGCCACAGGATCATCCTACGACCGGAAGCAGAGCTCGATCGCTATACGGCCGATCACGCCGTCCGCACCGCTCTAGCCGATGTCCCGATACCACGCTGAGCACCAGGATCCGCTGCGCCGGCTGAGCACGGGGACGAGCGGCGCCGGCTGAGCACAGAGATCGCACACCATGACCCCCAGTCGTACGACGGTAGCCATAGCGATGATCCTTGCGGTCTTAGCCGTCATCCCGCCCGTTCCACCATGGCTGCCAGCGGCGGCGCTCGCAATGCTGGCCGGCGCTACGAGCATTGATGCGTTCTTCGCGAAGCGCCCGCCGACGGTAACGCGCTCGGTCGCGTCCACGGTCGCACGAGGATCTGCCACGCCGCTCGCCATCTCCGTGACGGCGCCCTCGGCGTCTCGGGTGCTCGTGCGCCAGCCGTCAACTCCCGAGCTCCGCGTCGAGCCCCAGCAAGGCTTCGGTGAGCTCCAGGCGGTCTTGCTCGCGCGCCAGCGCGGCGTGCACGATCTTCCCGCGGCGGCAATCCGCTGTACAGGCCCGCTCGGGCTCGCCCGCTGGGACCACCGGGCCTGCGGACCAGCAACGATAGCTGTCTTCCCCGACCTTCCAGGAGCTTGGCGCCAGGCAGCTGCGCGACGCCAAGGGCGCACCGAGCACGACGAGGGTCGGGTCCGCGGTCCGATGGGGCTCGGCACCGACTTCGAGTACATTCGCGACTACTCTCCCGACGACGACATCCGCCAGATCAACTGGATGGCAACCAACCGCCTCCAGCGTCCGATGAGCAACCACTACCGGGTCGAGCAGGACCGCAACCTCATGTGCGTGATCGACGCCGGCAGGCTCATGTCGGCGCCAACCGGCCTCGCGACCCGGCTAGACACGTCGCTCGACGCTCTCGCAGCGATGGCCGTAGCTGCCGAAGAGGACGGTGATCGGATCGGTGCGCTCGCCTTCGCGGGGGAGATCCTGCGCGTTCTAGAGCCCCGCCACCGCGGCTCGGCCTATGTGGTCCGGGCGCTCTTCGACCTCGAGGTAAGGACGGAGGAGAGTGATTTCGAGCTGGCGTTCCGCACGGTCGCGGGTCGCAAGCGCTCTCTCATCGCAGTATTTACAGACATCATGGACGAAGCAGCCAGCCGATCGCTACTGGCGTCTGTTCCCATACTTGCGCGGCGGCACGCCCTCCTTGTAGCGAGCGTGAGCGACCCGGATCTGCTGGAGGCCGTCTCGCAGCCACCCGAGCGCCCGCTGGACGCCTATGCGTCCTCTGTCGCGGTAGAGCTGCTCGACGACCGGGCGAGGGTGGTGAGACGCCTCACGAGCATGGGGGCCATAGTCGCGGAGGCAAAGCCGGACAGGCTCGCAGAGGCATGCGTCGCAGCGTACTTAGCGCTGAAACGCAGGGCCCGTCTGTGAGACGGCAGGCCGCATCTCCACCGAGAGCCCTGCCTGTCGCCGGTCGCGTCCCATCACGAGAACGAGCGTCCAGAACGTCGCAGCGAGCCCGATGCCCAGTGCCAGCGCGGGTCCCACCCCGAGTCCGATCGGAGTTATGAACCCCTCGACAAGGCCCGCTACGACCAGCCACAACGCAGTGCCGAGCACCCCTTCGGCAAGCTTTGGCATCACGGCCCGGAACGCTTCTGACCTCTTGAGGTACCCGGGATCGATCAACACCCGCGCCACGCGGAAGCCAAGGCAGCCGCTCACTGTTATGCACGACAGCTCCAGGCAACCATGAGGCAGGACGAGCTGGAAGAACACGGATCCGTTCCCAGAACCCACCGCGAGCCCGGCGACCACTCCGAGGACGACCCCGTTGTAGACCAAGAAGAACGCCGTCAGCAGCCCGAACGTTATCCCACCTACGAATGCGAGAAAGGCGATCTCGATGTTGTGGGTAAAGATCGTGCCTGCGAAGACGCTCCTCACCCCGACCCCCAGCCCGAGATGCGCCCCATGCGCCTTCGGCTGGGTGACCGTGGAGAAGCTGGCTGGCACGAGGTTCGCCGCACCTCCAGGGTCGAGCAAGGCCCAGATGTACGTAAGCGCCGCAGGGCCGAACAAGAGCGCCGCCGAGAGCGCCAGCGCCCTGCCGTCCTCGCGTACACAGCGCCAGTAACGGGTGACAAAGAAGCCCCTGACGGTCTCTTCATGTCCGAGGCTCCCATGGACAAGACCATGGGCTTTCACCACAAGCTCCTCTAGACGCACCACTGCCGGCGTGCCCGGGTGATCCCTCTTCCCGAGCGACAGATCCGCCACGGCGACCCTGTAGAGCGAACCGAGCCTCCTGATTCCGGCAGGACCGAGCCGCTCCGGCTTGGATCGGGCGCGCTCCACCAGCTTCTCCAGCTCGGCCCAGGTAGCAGAGCGTTCGGCCACAAAGCGATCTAGATTCATGACGTGGACTTCACCGACACGTACGTTACGACAACTGCCGAAGGCGTGCCGCTCGAGACCACACTCGCGGGGCTTGGATCTCGAGCCATCGCAGTCGTCATCGACACGGTCATTCAGGGCATCGCAATACTTCTATTGCTCGCCGTCGTCGGCGCGATAGTCGCCACCACTTCACAGTCCTCGCCACTAAGCTCACAGGTCAACACCTCATCGCCTACGCCCCCCAGCACGGCGGGCCTGATCGCTTTAGCCATCGTCATCGTCGTGCTTTTCCTCATTCCGATTGGCTACTTCATCGCGTTCGAGACTTGGAACGCCGGGCGTACGCCGGGTAAGCAGATAATGGGGATTCGCGCGGTGAGGCTCGAGGGGAACATGGGCTTCATGAGGTCCGTGATCCGCAACCTCTTCCGCCTGATCGATGAGATGCCGTTCTTCTATCTGATCGGGATCATCTCCGTCCTTGCGACCAAGAAGAACCAACGGCTCGGCGACCTCGTCGCAGGAACCGTCGTCGTGCGGTACCGAACGGGCGCCGATCAGAAACCTACGGCGCTCCCCTACTCGCCCGGCCCTGCGGCCTACCCGGCTGCGCCCTACTCGCCCGGCCCTGCGGCCTACCCGGCTGCGCCCTACTCTCCAGGCCCTGCGGCCTACCCACCAGGCCCTGCGGCCTACCCATATGCTGCAATCGGCCAGATCAGGCCGGAGGCAGCAACCTGGGACACGTCGGCGATCACCACCAGTGAGATCTTCGCCGTAGAGCAGTTCCTGCAACGCAGAGCCTCACTCCAGCCAGAGGCCCGGGGCAACCTCGCAACATCCCTCGCAACGGGCCTCTCCTCCAAACTCGGGGGCAACGTGAACTACATCAGCCAGATGCACCCGGAGGAGGTCCTCGAGCAGATCTACCTCGTGAAGACAGCTCGCGGTCAGGGCAGGGGCAGGCCGTCGTGGTGATCGGTGACCACCATTGATCTAGCCAGCCTCTTTGTGACAACACCGGCCTGCCCGTGATCAGGCCAGCATCTCACTCGTACAGCTAGGGTCGAGCTCATGGTTCCGTTGATAGTCACGTTGGCCGTCGTAGTAGTTGCGCTGTCGCTCACCGCGGCGCTGCTCATTGCTCGGGGCCGTGCCCGCCGCGGCACGCTGTCATCTGGCGACCAGCCAACACCTCGTCCCGCTGAGTCACCTCCAACGCCCCCGGGGGCAGCTCCTCGTCCCACGGAGTCAGCTCCCGAGCCTCCGATAGCAACGCCGCGTCCCCTAGCGACCCAAGAAGGCCAGGCGGAGCCCCCCCGGCTACGAGACCGGCTCGGCGCAGCCCGCAAGATGTTCGCTGCATATGCCACGTCGGTGCTGGCAAGAGGCTCGATCTCCTCGGAGACCTGGGCAGAGTTGGAAGAAGCCCTCATACGAGCCGATGTCGGCCTCAAAACAGCACGAAAGCTGCTGGCCGACCTGCGTGACCAAGTTACAAGCGGCGCGGTGACGACGCCGGCAGACCTCATGGCTGCGCTCGAAACCCTCATGGGTGACACCCTGCGAAGGGTGTCCGGCGACTCCTCGCTCGCCTTCGAACCCGACACCACCAATGTCTGGCTCTTCGTCGGGGTCAACGGCGTCGGCAAGACAACCACGATCGGCAAGATCGCGGCCCGTGAGATGGCCAGCGGGCGTCATGTCGTCGTCGCGGCGGGCGACACGTTCCGAGCGGCCGCCATCGACCAGCTCGAGCTATGGGCCAAGCGCGCCGGTGCGGGCTTCGTACGCGGCCTCCCCGGTGGCGACCCGAGCGCGGTCATCTTCGACGCTGTCCAACACGCAGGGGCACGCGGGAGCAATCTGGTGCTTGCCGACACCGCCGGGCGCCTTCATACGAAGGCCAACTTGATGGAGGAGCTGAAGAAGGTACGGCGCGTCGCCGAGCGGCCACCTGGAAAGGTCACCGAGGTGCTGCTCGTGGTGGATGCTACAACCGGCCAGAACGGTTTGGCTCAAGCACGCGAGTTCACCTCCGCGATCGGCGTCACCGGGGTGGTGCTGACGAAGCTCGACGGCACGGCCAAAGGCGGGATCGTCGTCGCGATCCAAGAGGAGCTCGGGATCCCGGTCAAGCTGGTGGGATTGGGCGAGGGCCAAGCCGACCTGGTGGAGTTCGATCCCGAGGCATTCGTGACAGCGATGCTGCACTGACTGCAACGCTGGCTGCCGCACTGGTCGTACAGCCGTAGCCGTCCCTTGCAGCATCGACTAACCTAGTCTTCTCATGTTCGAGGCGCTATCAGAGAGATTTGACGGCATCTTTGCCCGGCTACGCACCAGGGGTCGCCTTACCGACGCGATGATCGCTGAAGCCCTCGCGGAGGTTCGCGATGCTCTGCTCGAGGCGGACGTGAACTTTACAGTCGCAGCCGCCGTCGTCGCGAGGGTGGCAGAGAGGTGCCGCGAGTCCGAGCTTTCCAAGAGCCTCACACCGGCGCAACAGGTGGTGAAGGTCGTCAACGAGGAGTTGGTGCGCGTGCTCGGGGGCGAGACGCTGCATATCAGGTACGCGGCCACCCCGCCGACAGTGGTCCTGCTGGTAGGGCTTCAGGGCTCGGGAAAGACCACCGCGGCTGCGAAGTTGGCAAGATGGTTCAAGCAGCAGGGCCGCAACCCCCTCCTCGTCGGAGCTGACCTCCAACGCCCGGCAGCCGTAGAGCAGCTCAGAGTGCTCGCCTCCCAGGCTGGGGTAGGCATGTTCAGCGACCCGGTCGATCCAGTGGCTACGGCAGCGAAGGGTCTCGACGAAGCCCGGAGGCTTGGCCGGGACGTGCTCATCGTAGACACCGCCGGGCGCCTCACGATAGACGAGGACCTCATGGACGAGGTGGCGCGCATCGAGTCCGTGCTCAGCCCTCAGTACACGTTCCTCGTGGTGGACGCCATGACCGGACAGGACGCTGTGGCAACTGCCGAGGCGTTCAACGCCGCCGTGGGGATCAATGGCGTCATATTGACCAAGCTGGACGGTGACGCGCGAGGTGGTGCGGCGCTGTCGGTCAAGGAGGTGGTCGGTTGTCCGGTGGCCTTCGCATCAACCGGAGAGCGCCTCGCTGACTTCGACTCCTTCTATCCAGATCGCATGGCGAGCCGGATCCTCGGCATGGGCGATGTACTCAGCCTGATCGAGTCAGCCCAGCGCGAGATCGACCACGATGTAGCCGAGAGCACGGTCGCAAAGCTGCGCCGGGGACAATTCGATCTGGACGATTTCCTCCAGCAGATGCAGCAGATCAAGAAGATGGGCCCACTTTCGGGGATCATCGGCCTGTTGCCAGGAGTCCCCAAGGAGATCAAGAACGCCAAGATCGATGACAAGGACCTTGCACGAGTAGAGGCCATCATCCGCTCCATGACGCCTGCCGAGCGCAGGGACCCGGTGATAGTCGACGGTTCGAGGCGCCTGCGCATCGCAAATGGGAGCGGCAACGCGCCGGGAGACGTGAGCAACCTTCTCAGGCAGTTCAGAGAGGCTCAGCAGATGATGTTGAAGCAGCTCGGAGTAGGCGGTAGCAAAGCAGGTGGAAACAAGGCCGCTTCTGCGAAAGGGTCGAAGTCCAAGAAGCGCAAGGGAGGACGCGTCACCCCGCGCTCATCGAAGAACCTGGCGCGCAACACGAGTGACACCGGCCGGAGCATGGACGGCTTTGGCGATCTGGAGCAGCTAGCCAAGCAGGAAAGGCTCGGCGCTGGCGCTGGCTGGCCTACACCAGGCTGGCGCTCGAAACCGTGACTCCACCCCGGCCTAAAGGCGGGAGTATTTCATGTTCCACAGCTAGGAGATAGGGTTCGCGCTGGCAGAACCGGGATCGGCGCCACCTGGAGCGAAGCGGATGTCCTCCAGCACCGACCTGATGCCGTCATCGAGCAGTGTCCACGGCTTCCATCCGAGGTGGATGCCGGCCCGGCTGGGGTCGAGACAGTTCCGGTGCAGCTCTCCTGGACGGCCCGGCTTGTACTCCGCACGCCTGTCCACCCCAGCGAGGCGGCTCATGGTCGCGTACAGGTCGTTCACCGACGTCTCGATCCCCGTGCCAATGTTCATCACCAGTCCCCCACCCCTCTCGGCCGCTCTCACAAACGCGTCAACGACATCGTCTACGTACACGAAGTCCCGCGTCTGGGACCCGTCGCCGAAGATCGTGCAGGAGCCGCCGCCGAGCAGGTGACGGGCGAAGATGGCAACGACTCCAGCCTCCCCATGGATGTCCTGGCGAGGACCGTAGACATTTGCGAGGGCAAGGGCGCAGAACTCTACGTCGTGCAGCTCCCGGTATGCGTGCAGGTAATCGATGACGGCCTTCTTCGAAACCGCGTAGGGCGAAAGCGGCCGGTGCGGACTTGACTCGCTGATCGGGAGCTTGCCAGGATCGGGCTCGCCGTAAAGGGTCCCTCCGCTGGCGGCGAACACAAGCCTTGCTCCATCTACCGCCCTGGCCCCCTCGAGCACCTTCAGGCTTCCGAGGATGTTCACATCTGCGTCGAAAAGGCTGCGAGCCACGGACACCCGCACGTCAGCTTGAGCTGCAAGATGGAAGATCACATTCGGCTTGCGTCTCGTGATCAGCTCCACTATGCCGTCGGAACGGATGTCGATGTTGTAGAAGCTCAACTCGTTGGCTGGGTTGCTGCGCGCGGCAGACAGGTTAGCGAGCGTGCCTGTCGAGAGGTCGTCCACGACGTCGACCTCGTTGCCCTCGGCCAAGAGACGATCGACGAGGTTCGATCCTATGAAGCCGGCGCCGCCGGTGACCATGGCCCTCACGGCGTATCCCCTGCCGGGACCGCATCCCTCAGCCGATGCGGCGACGCCGATGCCGGGGCTGACTCTGAGGCCGATGCCGAGGCTACGTCCGGCACTCGGGCGCCAACGAGGCGCGTTCCCGAGGTGATCACGACCTCGCAGCCGATCACCGACAAGCCGATCACCGAGCAGCCTTCCTGGACTACTGAGCTCGTGCCGACGATCGAGCCGTCGACGGTCGCGCCGCGCTCCACCACCGCTCCCGGCAACAGCACCGACGAGGAGACCACAGCGCCGGCTCCGACCTTCGATCCCCGGCTCAGGACCGAGTTGGAGACGTGAGCTCCCGCCTCGACCTCGCAGCCCTCGCCGACGAACGACACCGGCCGGACCTCGCCCGCGATCACAGGCCTACCAGCTGGCGCACCTCCACCGGCTGCCCGTGCACCTCCACTTGCCCTTGCGCCTCCGCTTGCCCTTGCGCCACCGCTTGCCCTTGCGCCTCCGCTTGCGACCCAGACTCCTGCAGCCTGCTCACTGGCGCCCTCACCACCGCTGGTCAGACTCCCGTAGCGGCCCGCGAGGATGTCCTGATGCGCTCGCAGGTACGCCGCGGGGGTCCCTGCATCCAACCAGTACTCGCCGTCCGCCATCGCGAAGAGCTTGCCGGTGGCTGCAAGAGCTGGGAACACCTCACGCTCGATCGAGGTGCGCCGTCCCAGCTCGACACGTTCGAGGACCTCGGGCTCGAGCACGTAGGTGCCAGCGTTGATCAGGTTCGTCGGAGCGCTTTCTCGAGGAGGCTTCTCCACGAACTCGAGCACACGCCCGCTGCCATCGGTCGGCACGACCCCGAAGGCCGAGGGATCATCCACCGGCGTCAGGGCTATGGCGCCGATCCCACCACGGGCCTCGTGAAACTCCACCAGCGTCTCGAGGTTCAAGTCCGTCAGCACGTCGCCGTTCACCACCACGAACCTTTCGGCGATACCGGCGTGGTCGGCCGCAAAGCGGATCGCCCCGGCGGTGTCGAGCGGCTCCGGCTCCACGGCGTAGCTGACCTCGACGCCCGCGGCCTTCCCATCCGGGAAGAGCTCGAGAAACGCGTCCGGCCGGTAGCCAAGAGAGAGCACGGCCTCCTTGACCCCATAGGACGCGAGCCCGCCGAGGACTCGCTCGATCATCGTGGCGTCCACCACGGGCAGGATCTGCTTCGGAATGGCAAGTGTGAGGGGACGCAGGCGCGTGCCTTTGCCCCCCACGAGGACGATCGCCCTCACCTGGCGCCCGTTGACGACGCCTTCGCGAGCCTCCCTGCCGCCAGCGGAGCCTTCGAAAGGCTCGCTCCTCCGACCGGCGCTCCCAGGCTATGGGCGCCGCCTGTGCCGCTGGGCAGGCCGCCTGTGCCGCTTGGCAGCCCGCTGGTTCCGCTGGGCAGGCCGCCTGCGCCGCCTGTGCCGCTGGGGAGGCCGCTCGGCAGCCCACCGGTGCTCGGATGGATTCCGCCGGGGGGCGCCGGGACCCCGGGCGGCAGGCTCGTGCTGGTCCCCGACGGCAGGCTGGAAGGCGTCGAACCGGCGCTCTGAGCCGAGGTGATGGTCTTGATCAGATCGGTTATGTCAAGCGCAGGGGGCTTCGGGATCGTAGTTCCCGGTGGAACGAAGGCAACCGTGATGAGCTGGCCATTGACAAGCTTGATGCTACGCGGATCACCCGAGAAGACCTTGCCGGCCGAGTTCGAGAGCGTGAATTGCTTCCAGGTACGCACCTGGAGAACCCCGTGCTTGTTACCGCAAGCGTCGCCGTTCTGGTAGAGCCGCCCCCCGGGCAGTCTCAAACTTGTCGCGGTGAGCAGCAGCTGCGGGTAGCTCGACGCGAACTTGCCCAGGGTTGCGTTCGCTCCCTCGAAGGCCGCCGGCTTCGGCGCGGAGCCCGGTGCGATTTGTATGACACCGTTGCCGATCGTCGCTATTCCCACCTTCGCCAGGTTGGTGTTCTGCGGCAGGTTCGACGCCATATTGCCGCACAGATCGAACCCGATCGCAGCATACCAATGGTCCGAGGCGGTCGGCGGAGCCTGCGACGCTGCGGCCTTGCTGCTCGCGTGCTGTAGCTCGTAGCGGCTGTAGACCACGGTCAATGTACCCACGATGACTATACCCACCAGTGTGGCGTACCAGCCCATCGGCCTCTGGCTCCTGTACGTGCGCCCGCCGCCGGTCGCGGCGGCACGTGCTACCTTCCTGCCTGCGGAGACCCGCTTCGTGTCCCTCATGAGCTCACGCCCAGGCCCCAGCCCAGGCCCGCGTCCAAACCCGAGCCCAAGCCCCGTTGCCTTCCCTCATGCATGCCACGTTTCATCCTCGTCCTAGCGTCCTCGTTCACCGTAAGACCCTACCTCGCCCAGCGCGCTGGCCACTAGAGCGCACCACGACCAGTGCATCCCTCGCACAGATCATACCTGCACGAGCAGCGATCCCCGCAGCAACCAATGGCACTAGAGCGCGCTGTGGGCCGGAGGAGGTCTTCGAGACGTAACGAAGAAGCGATCGGTGATGTGCGAGCGTCATCAGGTACGGGCTCCGCGCGGTCGAGATCCCCTGCACGTGCACAGCGGTTGCGGCCGGCTCGTACGCCACCTTCCACCCCGCCCGCCATGCCCTCCAGCAGAGGTCGACGTCCTCCATGTACATAAAGTAAGACTCGTCGAAACCGCCCAACGAGGTGTAAGCCTGTCTGCGAGCAAGAAAGCACGCGCCCGAGACCCAGTCGACCTCCTGAGAGATCAAGCGATCGCTATCGAGCATCTTGTAGCGCCTGCTGAAACGGTTGTCGCTCGTGAACAAGCCGACCAAGCCGTGACCCACGGCGTCGGTGAAGGATGGGAAGCGGCGCGCCGAGGGGTACAGGGCGCCGTCGGCCTCCTCCAGCCGGGGGCCCACGATGGCGATTTCGGGATCACGGCTCATGAACGCCGCAAGCTCCGACACAGCCCCCGGCATGATA
>JAJYWA010000121.1 GCA_021791755.1 Actinomycetes bacterium
TGAGGCGCGAAGCGGCACGGACCAGCTCTTCAACCAGCCACCCCGGGCCAATGTTCTTCGGGCTCCCAGAAGGCCTCTCCACGATCCCCGAGCGCCTCGCAGGCACGCTCGCCGGCTCCGGCGTCGACATCCGGCTGCTTACCCCCGCTAGATCGCTTCTCGCGACCTCGTCCGGCTGGATCATCGAGGCTGGAGACGACCGGATCGCCGCCGATGCAGTCATCATTGCCTCTCCAGCCAGGAGCGCGGCCCTGCTCCTCGCTGACGTTGCACAGGATGCCGCGGCGATCCTTTCCCGTGTGGAGCACGCATCCGTAGGTATCGTCACCATGTCGTACCCGGCTGACGTTCTCATACACCCGCCAGCAGGAACGGGCTTCCTCGTTCCTGCTGCAGAGGGAACGCTCGTGACGGCGTGCACCTGGCTCAGCGCCAAGTGGCCTCATCTTGCCCGCCCAGGCCAGTTCCTGCTCCGGGCGTCGGTAGGTCGCGCCCATGACAGGAGGTTCCTCGACATCGACGACGCAGAGCTGATCGATGCAGTATCGAAGGATCTGGAAAGCCTCATGGGTATCTCCGTTCCGCCGCTCGAAGCCAAGGTCACCCGGTGGCACGACGCTTTCCCCCAGTACCACGTGGGCCACCTGGAGATGATCGACGCCATCGACAACGCTCTGCGAGGTCACCCTTTCCTTGCGCTGGCCGGCCCCACAATCGGTGGACCCGGCATCCCTTCGTGCATCGCCACAGCCAGGACGGTCGCCGCCGGCATCGCCACCAGGCTCGGCCTGAACAGCACTGCCGCAGGCCAGGGGACCGAATCCGCTACGGCGCCTGGAGCTCTTGGAGCGGCTAGTGCTCCTGGTGCTCCTGGTGTTCCTGGCGCAAGGCGTCTCGACGACGACAGCGGCGGATGCTGAGAGAGCTGCTGCACAGCCGGAGCCGCAGGAGAGCCCGCATCGCCGGCGCGGCGCTCATGGCCGGAGTCGCCGCTGCGCTGTCATTGCCTCCATGGGGCCTCTGGCCCCTGGCGCTGGTGGCCACGGCCGCTATCTACCGTCTCCTCGCGGGTCACCGATCTCGAGCACGGGCAGTTATCGGACTTGTCTACGGGATCGGCATGCTCGCGCCCGGGCTGTTCTGGGCCCTGTCCTTCAGCGTTCCCGGCGGCATCGTGCTCATCATCGCCGAATCGTGTTTCGTCGCAGCCGGCGCCGTCCTCGTACCTCGTTTCAGGGGCCGCATCCCCGGATTCGCGGCAGCGATGACCCTTGCAGAGGCAGCCAGGTGCACCTGGCCCTTCGGGGGCCTGCCATTGGGAGGCATCGCGCTCGGCCAGGCGGCAGGCCCACTTGCGCCCACCGCGCGGATCGGCGGTGAGTGGCTCATCGTAGCGCTGGTCTACCTGGCTGGAGCCGGGATAGCCGAGGTGGCCGCGGCTGCATCATGTTGGGCCAGGATGCCAGACCAGCTACGCAAGCTCTTTGCGACTCCGGCGGCGCTGGGATCACCAGCGACGGGGACAGCGGAAGCGCCAGGAGACAGCACGGACGCGGCGGGAGAACGGACCACGGCGCGGCGTTTCTCGCCGCTGTGGTCTGGAGCCATCGCGTTGGGCACGGTCCTCGCCGTCGCCGGGCTTGCGGCCGTGGCGCCAAACGGCGGCCACTCCATAGGCCGGGTGCACGTTGCTGCTGTCCAGGGCGGCGGGAAACGCGGCTTCAGCATGTTCCAGGTTGACCCAGCTACTGTCTACGAGGCCCAGGTACAGGCCACTCGCCAACTCGAACGCGTCACAGCACGCAAGCCCGTGAGCCTCGTCCTGTGGCCAGAGGACACCATAGCGCTCGACGGCCCGCTCACCGGGTCGTTCCAGGAGGCCGAGCTGGGCCATCTGGCACGCCGGCTGGACGCGACAATTGCCGCGGGAGTAACCGAACCCGTTGGCAACACTCGGTTCCTGAACAAGATCGTCGCCTGGGGCCCGGCGGGGAAGGTCATCGGCCACTTCGAGAAGGTGCACCGGGTACCCTTCGGAGAGTACGTCCCCTACAGGAGCTTCTTCAGCCATCTCGGCAGCCTTGCAGCCGTACCGCGCAACGCGATCCCCGGCCATGGGTCCGGTCTTCTCAGGACGCCAGCCGGCCCCATCGGGATAATGGTCTCTTATGAAGTCTTCTTCCCAGACCGCGCCCGATCCTCGGTACGTGCGGGCGCCGAGCTGCTCGTCGTCCCGACCAACACCTCCTCGTACTCCACCAGCCAGGTGCCAACACAGGAGATAGCCGCCTCGAGGCTGAGAGCGATCGAAGAGGGTCGCGACCTTCTCCAAGCCGCGCCCACCGGCTACAGCGCTGCGATAACCCACAATGGCCAACTCCTCGCCCGATCCGTCCTCGGGCGCCGCCAGCTGATCATCCGGACGCTGAGCCTCCGAAGAGGCAAGACCATCTACGAACGCTTGGGCGACCCTCCGGTCATCATCCTCTCCATAGCTGCCCTGGCGGCTGGACAGATCTCAGATCGACTGTTCAGGAGGCGCAGGCGCAGGCGCGCCACAGTCGCCTAGAGCCGTACGGCCGATCGACCACGCAACTCCCGACAAGCACCTGGTGGCGCTAACAAGTGCCTGGTGGCGCTAGCCGGTGGCGCTAGCTGGTGGCGCTAGCCGCTGGCGCCCTTCTCCGTCACGCCCGCAGAGTCGAAGGTGGCCATCTCGGCGCTGATCTTCGCCGCGGCTTGAAGCACCCCCAGCGCGAGACATGCGCCGGTGCCCTCTCCCAACCTGAGCTCGAGATCGAGGAGCGGCTCGAGCCCGAGATGCTCCAGCGCTATCGACGAGCCAGGTTCGGTCGACCTATGCCCCGCGACGCAGTAATCAACACACCCTGGCGCCAGGCTGCCTGCCACCACCGCAGCCGCGGCAGCTATGACCCCGTCGATTAGCACCGGAACCCTCGCTGCCGCGCCGCCGACGATGAAACCGGCAAGTGCAGCGATCTCGAGGCCACCGAGCGATGCCAGCGTGCTCAGGGGATCACTCGCCGGGTCATTCCTGGCTCTCGTCAGGGCGGCATCGATCACGGCGATCTTACGCTGGAGCTCGGCATCACCGATGCCCGTACCACGACCCGCAACCTCGCCCGCACTCCGTCCACAGAAAGCGGCTATCAATGCTGCCGAGGGGGTCGTGTTGCCAATCCCCATGTCCCCGGTGACGAGAGCACGCACCCCTTTAGCAACCAGGTCGCCAGCGACGGACGCGCCTACGTCAAGCGCCTGGACAGCCTCATCCCTGGTCATCGCCGGCTCGACCATGAGGTTCCTCGTACCGCGGCGGACCTTCGCCGAGATCAGACCCGTCCCGGCTGGAGTGGAGGCACCGGGATCAGCGACAGCGGCGGCTGGACTGGCTGGACCCGGAACCTCTGCGGCGACACCCACGTCCACGACCACTACCTCTGCTCCCAAGTGGCGAGCGAGCACATTGATCGCGGCTCCACCCGAGCAGAAGTTCGCCACCATCTGGGCCGTCACCTCCTGTGGCCAGGGAGAGACGCCTTCGGCAAGCACGCCGTGGTCGCCGGCGAAGACCGCCACCGCCGCCGGCTCCGGCACGCCGGGCGGGCAAGTGCCCGAGATGCCCGCTAGCTGGACCGCGAGTGACTCCAGGCGACCCAGAGAACCTCGAGGCTTCGTGAGCCGATCATGATGGACCGCGGCGTCGGCCGCAGCCTTCTGGTCAAGCGGCGCTACACGCGCCATCGCGTCGTCAAAGGACCCTGCCATCCTCCCAACCTAGGCCCACACGCCAGAATGACACCAGAGCTGGCGGCGCTCAGCAAACCCTTCGAATGCCACAGACGCGTGTGGACGACACGCTTGGCCACCGAGGCAGGAAGGACGATTCGCTCTATCGGCGTCGCAGCCCGATACCCACGGCTCACAAGCGCCTCGAGGTTCGTCGGCCTCGGGCGCCTCGCCTTGTGCTTGGCTCGGCGTTGCGTTCGTACCGCCTGCTCGCAGTAGCTTCCCCCGTTGCGCTCCACCTCACGGCTCAACGTCGATGTCGGCCCACCGAGCCTCCTGTCGTCGAGGGTGATCGGCAAAATCGCGGTCGATCAGGGGCTCCGCCGTAGCGGCGAGGACGTTCATCCAGGTCAGGATGGGCGTCTCGGAGACTTTGCCGAGAACCTGAGATCACACCCCGCTGATGTCCGAAGAACCCGATTACCTCTATCCCCTGCACCGCAACTACCGCCGGGTCGTCACCGCTCCGCTCTGACGGTTCCGGGGGCACACGTTCGTGCCGAACGAGATTCCGCGCCCCCGCTATGCTGCGTTTGCGGGTTCACCGATTACTTGCCCCCGGAGGACCCGGGCGCCTGCCGCACTGTGCGAGAAGCTCTCAGGCGCCGAGACCACCTATCCCGGAACGAACCTCTACCTGCGATACAGCGTCACGGCCGCTCCCGACGTTGCATGAGCTCCGTCACTATGTCCTGAGCCCTGGGGTCGGGGACAACCTCAGTTATCTCCCTACCCAAACGCGAGGAGATCGCCGCTGCGCTGGCCGAGGATCACTCCATGCCCCGGGCTGAGATCGCCCGGAGGATGGGTCGTCACCCCACTACTCCCATGGCCAGGAGCTCCGGCGGCAACACGTGCGACGCTCCCAAGATCTCCAGGCCGACAAGGTGATCATCTGGCGAGAACACGAGAATTACCGTTCCCTTCACCTCCGCTTGATAGCAGATCCGAAATCGAGGGACACTGCCAGCCGGTATCCCTCCGCTGATGTGAACGAACGCAGCATCTGCTTCCGGATCAGACACTATGGTCATCGGTGCTGTGTCCGACCAAATCCCTCCGTGACGGAGAACGTCATGATCCGCAATGATATCTAGCAAGCTGGCTGCCTGCCGTGACTTGCGGTATCCACGAGCGCCTGCAAGTGTTATCCAGCTGCCCAGAACACATGAGATGGCTATCGTGACGATGCGAGCAGCACCGTGTAGGAACTCGATTCCAGCATACAAACCAGGAACCATAACGACAAGACCAAGGTAGACCACCTGCGCAAACGCCATCTTGTAGCGTTCGCGCGACTCGAGAACCGAGAGGCTGACCGCCAGTGCGCTCTCTTCCCTCTTGCGCCAGCGAAAACCATGCCGCCCGGGATCCAGCTGGCGCTCCATGCCGGTAGCGCCAGTCCGCAACGCGTAATAGCGGCTCTGCTCGGCAACGATACGAAACGCAGGGTTTATCATGGACTTCATGTCGATCAGGCGCCAGACACCGAGAGCAGTAATAAGGAAACCAAGCAACATGCAATCCAGGTAGCCTGCATTTATCGCGGCCAACTGCGGGGTAGCCACCATTCGACGAAACGAAGGAATCATAAGGATATCCGCACCACCAAAGACACCGATAACCAGTATCACAGCGCTTACATTGCCAACGCGATCCCAACGACCAAATCTTGGCGGCCTGTCCCGCCCGAACTGAGGCCACTTACGTCCCAACGGGTTGATCGCAGAGTTGCGATCAAGGAGCCGCCAAATACTGAGTCCGGTCATTGGCGCAGCCACAATGAAATCAACTACAGGAAGAATATAACTACCGGGGTGTATATAACCAAGGACGCCAAGAGAGCGATCTGTCAGGACCGAAGCTAGCAGGGTAACAAGTGCAGACAGTGCCAACGAACCAAAGAAGACTATACTTGCGACGCATCTCGCAACAAAAGCTAGCCTGTCCTCCCGCTCGCTATTCATAGTTGACATGTGTACGAAGAGAGTGTGGCAGTCCTACCGACAGACTCTAGAAAGCTGAGGAATCGACTAAGGATTGGACTATTCGCTAACATGGCCACAATTGCCATCTCAAAGCGAAGAACCTGCTCGGTGTCCCCGTATGTAGCCCACAGGTAGTCTTGAAAACCTCCCATGGCAGAAAACTCCGACGCCGAAAGGTAATTCCCGCTATCCAAATACATGATATTCAGGGCTGACATCATACTCTCTTCGACGTAGCGAATAGTTATGAAGCTGCTAGCAGCTTTACTTGCAAGGTCATATGCAAACCCGCCGCCAATAATAGCTCCAATAGCCGCGCCAGCCACGCCACCGATGGCCCCAAGAGCGGCCCCAACAGCGGCCCCAAGGCCCGTGATAGCCAATACCCCAGGACCATTGATAGATGGGTATTCAGTAGATAATAGATGCCCAATGTCGCAAGACTGCACGCTCGGTCCTACCGCCGTCAACCCGCCACAAGCGCCAAAGAATGCTAGCCCGCTCGGATCGCTCCCGTTGACAGGGTCGGATCCCACATAGCCGTAGAGGCTGTGAGTCGTAGAGTAGGCAGGGTCCACGGAGATGAACTGGCGAAGCGAGGGGTCGTAGTAGCGGTTGATCAGGTAGACGAGACCTGTCGGGTCCGTGTAGCCGTCCTCGTAGCCAACCGGGGTGCTCGGCGCTCCAGCTCCAGAGCTTTGACACGTCGGGGCGCCATAGGTCGTATAGGCGCACATCTCGTAGCCTGTC
>JAJYWA010000122.1 GCA_021791755.1 Actinomycetes bacterium
TCGAATTGCTTTGCGGTGCGTGCCGTTGACACCCTGTCGAAGCATCCCCATATGGGCAGCACTGGAAGGTCTGGCTGGCGCCCGAGGGCGACGACCTCGTCGCTGAGGTCGGTTGCATAGAGCATGGACGCCACCTCGAATGCCTCGCGTAGCATGAGCATGTTCCTGCCAGTGTCGGGGAGAAGCGAGCGGGCGGTCCGGCCGATGTTGCCGACCAAGAGATCTGGGAGGTCAAGGACGGCCGCGGCGGCTATGTCCGCCAGATCCGACATCTCCGAGAGAATTGGAGAACCGAGAGTGGCGATGATGCCTTTTCGATGCTTCCACGCGGGCGTTGCGATGCCGTCACGGTAGATTACCCCGAGCGTGCGTTCCGGGAAGTCATGGGCGAATTTGACTGCCACGGCTCCACCCATCGAATGCCCGATCATGAGCGCTTTGTCGATCTCGAGATGATCCAGCAAGCTGGCGACGCCATGGGCCATTGCTTCGATCGAGAGGTCGTCTTTTGGCAGCGGCGCGGTCCCGCCGAAGCCGGGCAGGCTTGGGTTGAGCACGTTCCATCCGAAGGTCGACGCTAGAAGCGAGCTCTCGCGCCAGTAGGCCCTGCCTCCTGCGAAGTACCCGTGCAGGTTGACTGCCCAGATACCGAGCGGATCTGGATCTGGGTTGGGTGGGTATCCGATGCCAAATGAGCCCTCGACGATGCTTGTGATCGTTCCAGCCGCCTCGACCTGGTCATCGGCCAGAGCTCCTTCTTCCAGGCCGTTTGCGGCGCCTGTGGTGTTGTTGGCTCTCGTCGCATTGCCGGCGCCAATTGCACCGTCATGTCCAGGGGAAGCGTGCGCGCCGGCGGCCCTTGGTGCGCCCGCATGTGCGGGCGCATGTGCAGGCGCATGTGCATTGGGCTGGGTTTTCGAACCACGATCCGTTGAGCGTGGAGCATCCAAGAGCCGTGCGAAGTCGGGCGCGGTGGTAGAGATCCCGTAGTGCCAGCACCTCCCATCGATGATGGCCGTGCGCGCCAGCATTCCCACACGGCTACGATGCGCTCCGAGTCGGCGCCTGGACGTCGTCGCCTTAGCCGTCGCAACATGAGCGGGCTGTGCAGCATGAGCTGGGAGTGCAACGACGGTGGCTGTGGTCTCCCCGAGGCCCGAGCCTTCGTCGCCCGTGTGATCATGGCCGGTCGCCGCTGTTAGGCCGGAACCAGTCTGTGTGAAGTCGCCGGTGGCGAAATCTTCGGGGATGATGACGTTGCCGGCCACTATTACGTCTCCTTCCCCTGCGGCGTGCTGCGCGTCAACCGTCTTGGCGGCGGTTCTCGTCATCGTGGCGGCACGCCTGCCAATGTTCTTCGGGCTCAACAGGGCACGCCTCTGGTTGCCTGCCGGGCTCTCGTGCGTGATCGAACGCGCTGGTTCTCGGTGCAGTACGCCATCTACTTATCCAACACCTCAGTGGCCGCTATTCGTCCCATGTTCTCTAGAATGCTCTTCGCCTCCGCTGCCATGGTTATCACAACGGTCGATGCTGCCGGAAGATCCTTGACGGCTCCGGCTCCCTGGCCCGCTGGATAGCACTCTTCGTCGACGTTGACACCGGCCGTCGTCTCGTCGCCGCCGAGATGCAGTGCCGCGCTCTCGATGGACTTCATCAGCTGGGCGGGGAAGGGCTCTATCTGCCCCAGGTCCGCATCGTAGCGAGCGGTATAGTCGTTGCTGATCACCCGCATCGGCTTGCCTGAGTACGCTCTCGTGATGGTGGTGGCATCCTCGGCCGCGGCGAGGAGCCTGTCCTTGTAGCCGCTGACAGAGCGCGCTTCTATCGTTGCGACGAACCTGGTTCCCACCCACGCCCCGGCGGCGCCGAGCACGAGCGCCGCTGCGAGCCCTCGCCCGTCGAATATTCCCCCGGCCGCCACTACTGGCGCCTCGGCGCCGACTGCGTCGACTACCTGGGGGACGAGAGGCATAGTGGCCACGAGGCCGGTGTGTCCCCCTGCTTCGGTCCCCTGTGCGACCACGATGTCGCAACCGGCATCGACGGCACGAACTGCATGGCGAACCTTGCCGCACATGCTGGCAACCAGGACGCCGTGCTCGTGGCAGAGCGATATCACCTTCTCGGGCACACCGAGACCGGCAACGAAGACCGATGCGCCTTCATCGATTATCTTCTGCACCTGGCTGATGAGGTCTCCTGGCATCGCGGTGAGCAGGTCGACGCCGAACGGCTTTTCCGTGAGCGAGCGCACTGCCCTCATTTCGGACACCATCTGCTCGCCGCTCATGGTCGACGCACCGAGGCAACCGAACCCGCCGGCCTCCGACACGGCAGCGACCAGTGCCGAGTAGGACACGCCGCCCATACCAGCGAGCATGATCGGATGCTCTATGTTCAGCATTTTCGTAAGTCTCGTCTGCATACCTGTTCTCCGAAGGAGATCTTCTGTGTTCAGGAGCTCTAGCGGATCGCCAGGACAGCCGCTGCTCCGGCGAGTTGTCCAGAGCTTAGCGCCGACAGGGCTTCTGGAGCTTGATCGAACGGGAAGCGGACCGTAGAGATCTTCAGTGGAACGCGGGTGGCGATGTCGAGGAGCTCTCGCGCGTCCGAGCGGGTGTTCGCCGTGACGCTGCGTAGCTCGCGCTCGTTGAAGAGGTGGCGTTGGTAGTCGAGCGAGGGTATGGCGCTCAGGTGGATGCCGGCGATTGCGAGGACGCCGCCTGGTCGCAGCGCCTCGAGGGCGATCGGGACGAGGTCTCCAGCCGGAGCGAAGAGGATCGCTGAGTCGACGGGCTGAGACGGCGGCACGTCCGGCTCATCGGCCGACGCGACGCCGAGCTCGAGCGCTAGGGACCGAGCGGTCGCAGACCTGGTGCGGACATGGACCTCGATGCGTTGCGCCATGGCTACCTGGGCCGCTATGTGAGCGGAACCCCCGAACCCGAACAGCATGAGCGATCCACCGTCGGGGACGCTGGCCCGGCGTAGCGCGCGGTAACCGATGATCCCAGCGCAGAGGAGAGGAGCGGCGTGGACGTCGTCATAGGCATCTGGCAGCATGTAGGCGAAGTCTTCTCGTACGATGGTGTGCTCTGCGTACCCGCCGTCGTCATCCCAGCCGGTGAACCGGGGTGAGGTGCAGAGGTTCTCGGCGCCCGTCGTGCACCAACGGCAGGTTCCGCATGTCTGCCGCAACCAAGCTATGCCGACACGCTCTCCGCCTGTGAACCTCGTCACACCCGGGCCGACCTCGTCAACCGTCCCGACTATCTCGTGTCCAGGAACCACGTCTGGGAGGTGGACCGGCAGGTCGCCTTCCACAATGTGAAGATCGGTTCGGCACACTCCGCAGGCGTGAACTGCTATGCGGATCTCATTGTGGCCTGGTCGGGGAGGTTCCTTCTCGACGAGATGGAGCGGGTGGGAGTCGAGTGGCCCAGGAGCTGCCAGTTCCCAGGCCCGCATCCTCTTTGCCGTCGGATGTCGCCGAGCGGCATCCGGGCGCCGCTCGGGCCCCCGAGAGCTGCCAGCGAGAGGCCTCATGCCCGTCGTGCCGCGGATGAGGGTTCCGTGATGAGCTGGATCTTCGAAACGGCTACCTTGACAATGTTCTTCATCGCGTCCATGGTGTAATTGTGGAGCAGCTCTCCCAACGCCGCCGAAGCTGTTGCGCTTTGCCGCGCGAGCTGATGGCCTGCTCGACCCGTGAGGCCACGTGGCTCCGCTAGAGAACATGCCCGATCTACCCGACTCTGTCCAGTCGGCCGCCCCCGGGGCGACTCCGGATGTCTTCGGTGGCGGTGTGGTCGATGGTCGCGATCATGGCGAGCCACGGCTAAGCCTATCCGCGCCGGGCCTGGTCGTTTACCGGTTCTTTCCTTCGTTCGCAGCTGAAGAGCAGCTGAATGAGGTTGAAGAGTGCATGTTCTGCCTGTGGGAGGCATGCGGTCAGCTGGGCATGAACCAGCCGGTTCCTGGTCAGCCCTTCAGTGAGTACCTGCCGATCATCCCTGGCAGACTGGAGGGCGCTTCGGGATACGGGCTCACTGTCATCGCCGCCCGCCAGAGCCCGCGTGGCCGTAACAGCGCTGTGCCGACGGCAGGAGGGAGGGCGGTGCTGTTCGAGCAGGATGATGTCCGTGGCCTGGCGGTCTGGTTGACCGCTGGCCTTAGGGCGGGGCCGGACGGACTGGCTCAGCTCGACAGCGAAGAGCAGGTCGCTCTAGGCACGGTTGGCGGTCTTGTCAGTGGCTACGAACATGGGTGGCTACTCGGGGAGGCGAGGCTGTTCACCGGTTATGCGCGTTGCGATGAGGTGGATATCGTGATGCCGATTGCCGAGGATGCTGCCGCTCTTGCCGGTCACAGGTCCCGTGATATGACGTCGGAGCTTTCTGCATCGCGCGAGCTGATGCTTCCGGCTGGCGCCCGGGTGGCTTCAGCGGGTGGACCGCACGTGTCGATCGGCGAGGGCATTGTTGCATCTGGGAACTGGGATGGTCCAGTGTCACTGCGTTGCGTGGCTTTGTCAACGGTTGCTTCCTCGGATGACCTGCCCCGCGCTGAGGAAGAGCTCACACGTTGGGCGTGGCAGGGAAGCTCGGGTGGTCTGGCGCCGTTCGCGAGCTACGCGCTTCATGCCTCCAGGCTCCGTCGCGAGTTCAACGAGTACCACGGCTCACGTGAAAGGGCTGGTGAGAGAGCGCGGCTCTACCTTCAGCGAGAGAGCGCCAACCGGGAGCTGGACCGGCTGCTGGCGCTCCATGCGGGCGAGATGCGCTACGGGGGCCAGGATGATCTTGCGGCGCCCAGATCCGCGCGGCGCTCCCGATCGGGCGCCGGGGGCGAAGAGCCCCCCGTTGAGCTGCTGATCGAGGGACACCAGCGCCTGAGTGGCTTGCTGATGCGATCTGGTGGCCTCATGTCGGCCGCTATGAAGGCCCGCGAAGCTCGCCAGCGCGTCGCGCAAGCACGCCGAGGGATGGTCGAGGCGGTTCCTGAGGCTGTCCGCGCTCCCACCAACAGCTTTCTTGAACGCGACCTGGCAATGGCAGCTCGCCTTACCAGTCAGATCGGCGCTGATTTGGCTCAAGCCGAGACAGCAGTCGCGGGGTCTAGGGAGGTGTTCTCGTTGACCGATCTCCGTGTGCGCCAGGAGGTGGTGAAACAAGAACGTGGCCGGCACACCGTATCGCGGTTGCAAGGAGGGATCATTGTCGGCCTCCTCGGACTCGCCGCAGCAGTTATCGCGTTTCATCTACAGCTCAAGGCGCCAGCGTTCATCGAGTGGTCTATAGGCGCCTGCGTCGTGGCAGTCGCGATGCTTGCCCCATCTGCGTTCTCGAGATGGATGGACGGAAGAAGGCCTTCAGATCTGCCGGGTGTCACTGGCCGCTGGCGCCTCCCAGGCGATCCGGCGGTGTCCTCCGACTGGGGCCTGGCAGGGCGGAAGACCATCACCTCGGCTGTGGCGCGCTCGCTCGCCGCGGGGCTGGCCGGCGCAGGTGCGTTCTGGCTGGTGATCTCGGTCGTCTGGTGGCAGACAAAGGGGCTTGTGAGGGGTTTCCCAAGCCACGAGGGTCTGGAGGTCATGGGGCTCGCGGCGTTCCTCGGAGCGTTGCTTGCCATTGTGATCACGAACCCGAGAGTTCCCCGCTGGGATGTACGTCGCAGGTTCCGATCAGAGTTGCGCAGGCGCCGTAAGGCGCGCGCGCGAAGGATCGCGGAGAGAGAGCTACTGGAAGAGTGGGACATTGGCGCGCCTGGCGGTGAGCAGCGAGACATGACTGGAGGGCCAGAGGAGGGTGACGAGGAACAGGCGGGGGAGCCTCTGGAGGAGTCAGATGTGGGCGGGATGCAGTCCGTGGGGGTTGAGATCGCAGAGGTCGAGGTCGAGATAGAGACCGATGCCGAGTCTGAAGCGGGCGGGGAATGGGCCGAGCCCACCGACGTCACTATCGACGAGCCCGAGGGGCCCGAAGACGCCGAGCCCGAGCCAACGGACCTTGTTGCCGACCTGGATGACCGGGAGCCAGGGGAGCCCGCGAAGCCAGGGGAGCCCGATGCCGAGGCCGGCGAAGCGCGATTGCGGCGCAATAGGGGTTGGCGTTCCCGGAGGAGGAGCAAGCTGGTTCACAAGCGGGCCCAGGCGCAGCTCGAGATGGACGACGAGGAGATCGACACCGAGCTCTCTACCGAGTCTGAAGAGCCAGAGCCTACCGGCCTCGCTATCGAGGAGCCCGAGCCTGAAGCGGGCCCGGAATGGGCCGAGCCCACCGACGTCACTATCGACGAGCCCACCGACCTTGTTGCCGACTTGGATGACGAGGACCCCGATGTCGAGGCCGGCGAAGCGCGATCGCGACGCGACAAGGGTTGGCGTGCCCGGAGGACCAGGGAAAAGCTTGCCCGGGAGCGAGCCCGGACGCAGCTCGAGATGGACGACGAGGAGATCGACACCGAGCTCTCTACCGAGTCTGAAGAGC
>JAJYWA010000123.1 GCA_021791755.1 Actinomycetes bacterium
CGGGGGCGGTGGTGGATCGATCGCAGCAAACACGGAGGAGACCACGACCTCTGTGGCGCAGATCTTGATCGGGGACCCGAGTGGGACCGTAGCTGGAGCGCCTGAGGAGAAGTAGATGGAGGCCTTGGTGGCAATCTCGCAAGTGACAGAAGGACTTGGGGTACCGAGGTATGAGATCCAAAAGCCCACCGGAGCGGACCTGCTTGCACGAACGCTCGCTGGAGCGCTGGAGGCGCTTTGAGCGTAGCTTTGGTGCGCATCTGCTACGTCCAGTAATGCGCCGGAGGAAGCAGTGAACGACACGCCGGGAAAACCTGAGAGCTCACAAGGCGTCGGGGACACCATCGTCACCCCGAGCACGTCGGAGCCTCCAAGAGAGCCGAATCCAGAGGAGCTGTTGTTGCTCAGGCGATAGGAGAGGTCTGCTGGCATACAGGTGCCCGAGGCTGTCGCAGAGTAGTCAGAAGACACAGACCCAGAGGAGGAAAGGAGCCTCGCATCTTTGGAGACATGCTGCTTCGTGCTCTTGGGCGCCGGAGCGTGGACAGATCGAGGACTGCCAGGAGAACACGAGGAGAGCAACGCTGCTGCGGTCACGAGCAGGAGCATGCCTGCGATTGGCGCTGTGGCTCGATGCGGCATCGATGCGCCAAGGCGGCGCCTGCAAGCTGGCCGAGGGCTTGGCGCTCCAGGACCGCCGTCTCCCAAAGGGCTACGTGCACGCAATCCAGAGCATGCTCCCGCTCGCCAGAACGCAGAGAACCTGTAGTTGCGGACCGCTTCAGTTGCCCACCGCTTCGAGGAACCCATAAAACCCCATCCTCCACTCCCGATCACTTTCCCCATGTACTCGATCACAGCCAAGCACACGACCGAGCCCGTATCAAGCGCAAGTCGCAAGGAGAGCCGGCGTGCGGGCAAGGCAGACCTCGTGGGCATCTGAAGCTGGCCGTACAGAAGGATGCGGCGACTGGCGACCCCCTTTGTGCCTTGTGGGCCTCATTGCTTCGCCGGTCCCTCGCGCCCGGGGCGCACAGAACGAGAGGCGGCGACACTGGCCAGCGAAACGCCAGAAACGACACGCTTCCACGCGGTAGGGTTCTTGTGCGATGCCGAACGATCCACGATGGCGGACCAGCGAACCGCGCCACGGGAGCGAACCTGGCCACGGGAGCACGCCGCGCCGCGGCAGCACTTGGGCGCCGGACAAGCCCGGCGGTGGGCCGCACCCGGGCACCCGGGCGGCCACTGTCACTCGGGCGGCGACTGAGACCCCCGGACCAGGCCACGGGAGCAAGCCAGGCGGCGGACCGCACCCAGGCGGTGGGCCGCAGCCGGGCCACCGGCAGCCCCCGGGCGGCGAGCGGCACTTGCGACACAGGCAAGCCAGCCAATGAGCATCTCTTCCCCCTCCCGTCCCTCCGCGAAGACCCACGCACGATCGCGGCGGCGCACCGAGCTCATGCTCCTGCTCATGGTGGCGCTGATCACCGTTGCAGCGTACGTACTCGCTGTATTGGGCACGACGGCGCACATTCCCAACGGGCTCGGACCGTTCCTCGGCATCGTGCTTGGCCTGTCATTGGTTCCGCATCTTGCCAACCGCTGGCTGGCTCCGAACGCAAGCCCCCTGCTGCTGCCGATAGTCGCGTTCCTGAATGGCCTTGGGTACGTGGTCATCACCCGACTCGATCCCCACGAGGCGAAGCTCCAGGCCGGCTGGACAGCGGTCGGCGTCTTCGCATATGCGGCGACGCTCCTTGTCGTACGCCGTTCGCGAGACCTCGAGCGCTACCGTTACCTCGTAGCCTTCGCCAGCATCGGGCTGCTTTTCCTGCCCCTAATGCCTCACTTCGGGGTGGACATAGGTGGCGCACGCCTGTGGGTCAAGCTCGGGCCGTTCACGTTCCAGCCGGTAGAGATCGGCAAGATCGGGATCTGCATCTTCTTCGCCTCCTACCTTGCCGAGAAGCGTGAGCTCCTCTCGAGGCCGACGACCCGCGTCGGCAACTTCCTCATGATTGATCCACGCCCGTTGGCGCCGCTCTTGCTGACTTGGGGCATCTCGATAGTGATAATGACGGCCGAGCGTGATGTCGGGTTCTCCCTGCTCGTGTTCTGCGTGTTCCTTTTCATGCTCTGGACAGCGACCGGCAGGGTCTCTTACCTTTTCATCGGGGGCCTCCTGTTCGTCGCGGCGACTTTCGTCGGAGCGCACCTTTTCTCCCAGGTCAACGAGCGTATAGCCGTTTGGATAGATCCCTGGAAGTACTCTGCTACGACCGGGTACCAGCTGGTGCAGGCACAGTACGCCTTCGGGAGCGGTGGACTCGCGGGAACCGGCCTCGGGCTCGGTCATCCCGATGTGATCCCCGTCGTCACGAGCGACTTCATATTTGCCGCAATCGGGGAAGAGATGGGGCTTCTCGGCACCACGATCATCCTGATGGCGTTCCTGGCCCTCATCGGCACCGGCCTTCGCATAGCGCGAGCAGCGAGGTCCGACTTCGCAAAGCTTGTCGCCGCGGGACTGACCATCACCATCGGCCTGCAGACGTTCTTCATTCTCGCAGGCGTGATACGAGTTCTACCTCTCACAGGTATGGCCCTGCCGTTCGTCGCCTACGGAGGCTCTTCCCTGCTCGCGAACTACGTTCTCATCGCTCTCCTTGTGCGGATCTCCGACGAGGGCAGCAGCCGGCCGCTCATCAGTCGTCGAAGAGCGCCTCGTCCACGACTAGAGGCACCGGCAGCTCTTGGCGGACAGCCAGCGCAATAGCGTCTGACGGCCGGCAGTCAATGGTCTGGGGACCAGAGGAGGGGGAGGTCATCACCATCTCTGCGAGGTACACACGCCCGACCCTGCTCGTGATCCGCACGGCCTCCAGCCTCACGCCAAACCGCTCGAGCACGACGGTGAGCATCTCATGGGTCAGCGGTCGCGGGGTTGCGACGGCCCGATGACCGTAGGCTATCGCGACACCCTCGGCGAGCCCGACCGGTATGCTCACCTCCCGTCGTGGTGGATCGATCTCACGCAACACGACAACCGGGTTCTGGTCCGGCAGATCCATGGTCACCGCGACCAGCACGACCTGGCACATACGTCCCGGCGTGCCACCAGCCTCACTGCCAGGTCCGCCACCAGCCTCGCCGGCGCCTACTGCCAGAACCTCCGCTCCTTCCAAACCAATTTCGGCCAATGTCCACCCGTCCTCCGACAGTCAGCCCTCTTGGCCTACCCGCCGCCGGCCCACCCGCGCACGCCTCCCCCAGCCCGAGGCAGACCTAGGGCCGACCTCGCCTCATTCCCACGTTCAACGCTAGCCCGATCGCGACGAAAAAGGCCAGCATAGCCGAGCCGCCATAGCTCATCAGCGGGAGCGGTATGCCAGCGATCGGCATGATGCCGACCGTCATGCCGGTGTTCTCGAAGACCGAGAACGCCAGCAACGCCACCACGCCTGCGCACAGCAGCCTGCCGAAGGTGTCCCGCGCGCGCTGGGCCGCTCTCAGAACCCGCCAGATGATAACGGCGAAGAGGCCTATCACCACCGTCGCTCCAACGAAGCCGAGCTGCTCGCCAACCGCGGTGAAGATGAAGTCCGTCTGCTCGGAAGGCACGAAGCCCAGGTTGGTCTGAGCGCCGCGCCCGAGCCCCGTGCCAGTGATCCCGCCGTGGCCGATCGCTGCCTTCGACTCCGCGAGGTTGTAGGCGGATCCCTGGGTGTTGTGGGTGGGGTGCAGGAAGCTCAGCAGGCGTTGCATCTGGTAGTGCTTGAGCACTCCGACATGCAACGCCAGGTAGACCGACGCTACGCCGACCACCACGAGAAGCAGCAGGTGCCTCATGCGGACGCCACCCACGACGATCATCACGAAGATCACCACGCCCATGACGATCGCCGAGCCGAGGTCCGGCTGGACCATCACCAGCAGCGCCGGAACTGCGCCGATCACGAGGACGGTCACGAGCCTCTTGAAGGTAAGACCCTCTTGTCCGGGATCCCTCGCGCAGTATGCCGCGATTGCGAGGATCACCCCGACAATGGCGATCTCCGAAGGCTGCACCTGCACCGGACCGAACTGGAACCAACGCTGCGACCCGAGAGCGCTGGAGCCGAGCGGCGTCTTGACGGCGAGAAGCATCAGGACCACACCCACGTACACGATCGGGGCCAGAGCCTCGTAGTGGTGGTAGTCGAAGAGCATGGTGACGAACATGACACCGATGCCGAGGCAGACAAAGATGGCCTGCCTGTCCAGGTAGTAGTGGGGGCTTATCCCGTTCAAGACAAGCTGAGCACGCGTCGCGTAGTAGACCATCACGGTCCCTATGGCGCCCATCGCCAGGGTTGCAAGCAGGAGCAGGAAGTCTACATTCCTAAAGTCCTGGTACTGGTCTCTCGCGAACATGTTGGAGGGCGCCCTGACCTCTACTGAACGCTGCGCCAATGCCACTGCCTGACCTACACCACCATTCTCGAAACGACCGAACCTCGAACCGAAGGATACAACAACCACCGCGCACGGCGGCGTCATGGACAGCGCGCTCAGCCTCCCGGGACGCTCCCAGCCAGACGCTCAGGGCGTCCGTCACGGGCTGCGGGTGGCGCAACCGTCCACCTGGGCCCACCGGAGGAAGACGCCTTCCGGCAGCACGAAGCCGGTCCCTCGCGCTGTGTGGTGGCTCCGGCGGGACGAGAAAGGCAACTAATTGACCTCGTTCGGTGATCGCCACGCTTTCACCGGCCTCGACCCGCGCCAGGTACCGCGACGCCTGCTGACGGAGCTCCCTTGCGCCAATTCGATCCACGAGACGCATTGTGGCACATGAAATACCACCTAGAACAACCCGATCGCGTGCCCGAGCGACCAGGTGCTCCACGCGTGTGAGCCCAGCACCGCCACTGACGCGAGAGCCATCATCAGGTTCTGCCCCTGCTCTGCCCAGTCATTGATCATCAAGACGAAATAGACGATGTTCAGCAAGAGCCCGCCTGCCGCCGCAATCGGAGTGAGGAGGCCAACCGCCAGGCCCGCACCGATCGCAAGCTCCGCGAAGACGATCACGTACGCAAACAGCTTCTTGCGGGGCTCCACCACCGCGTGGAACACCTTCCCGACAACCCTCAGGCTATGCTTTTCCGCTACAGACGCGGCCCAGGAGATCCCCGCTCCCCGCTGCAGCCAGGCGCGCTTGTCCTTGTGGCGGAAGCTTTCCAACCACCACAGACCGAGACCAATCCTGACCACAGCCAACCACTCTGGGCGGCTCAACAGCGTCGTCACAGTGGAAAGGGTCGTCGCCATGAAATAGAAACCTAGACCACCGAAGGCAAAGTTTCATCCGTCGCTCGTCTGCGCTCCACCTCTGCGCCAGAGGCAACCGCGGCCATAATGGGCCAAGATGGTGCATGCCGTTGATCACCCCGCGGTCACGCAACGCACGTGGTGCGCGCTCGCGCAACAGCGGCAGTACAGTCAGCGACGGGGACGCTCGGCGTCGAAGAGGGTCTTCGCCAATTTCGGGAAGGCTGCGCACGGCGATACTCGCCCTCTTGCTCATCCTCGCCGCAGGTACGCTCGGGTACACAGCCTTCGGCTACGGCGCGCTCGACGCGCTCTTCCAAACCGTGATCACGGTGACCACGGTCGGGTTCGGCGAGGTACATCGCTTTGACGCGTCGGAGAAGGTCTTCACCATCGCGCTGATATTCGCCGGCGTCGGAACCGCCGGCTACACCTTCAGCCTGCTGGTCGAGTCGTTCATCGAGGACTACTTTGCAGATGTCATAAGGAGGCGCAGGATGGACCGTCGGATCAATGCAATGTGCGACCACGTGATCGTGTGCGGATGGGGACGGGTCGGCCAGTCGATCGCGCACTACCTGCAGACCTCTCGATCCGACGTCGTCGTGGTCGACACCGACGCAGAACGCCTCGAGAACGTCAATGGACCATATGTCCACGGCGACGCAACAGACGAGAACGTACTGCGCGCCGCGGGCATTGATCGCGCGCGGGTGCTCATCACCGCCCTCAACGCCGATGCCGACAATCTTTACGTCACCTTGACAGGCCGATCCATGCATCCGAACATCTTCATCGTATCGAGAGCCGCGTCCGAGGCAGCGGTTCCGAAGCTGTTGCAGGCAGGAGCCGACCGCACCGTCAACCCGCAGGACCTCGGAGGGGCCCGAATGGCCGCGCTCGCTATACAACCGCACGTCGCCGAGTTCCTCGATGTCGTGATGCACGACGGCAGCCTAGAGTTCCGCCTTGAGCAGATCGACGTGCCAGAAGGGTCGCCAGTAGCGGGGCACACACTGCGCAGCGCCCGCGTCCACGCGCACACCGGTGCACTCGTGCTCGCGCTGCGTCACCCGGGAGAGGAGTTCCGCACCAACCCCCCGCCGGAG
>JAJYWA010000124.1 GCA_021791755.1 Actinomycetes bacterium
GGCAGGGCGAGGGAGGAGATGGCAGAGGTCAAGGACCACCTTGTTCCTGAGCGGCTTGGCGGTGATCGCTATCGCCTTGCAGTCAGGTGTTGGCCACTACGACGACTCGGTGTTCGTCGTGCACGTCGTCCAGCACTGGCTCCTGATGAGCGTCGCGCCGATCTTGATGGCGCTAGGAGCGCCGGTGACGCTTGCCATGCAAGCAGGCAACCGGTCGTTCCAGGTTCGTGTGATCTCGCTGCTGCACAGCAGGCCTGCCCGCCTCGTTGCCCACCCGTTCGTGGTGGCCCTGCTGAACTACGGGACGATGTACTCGTACTTCATGACGTCGCTGTACGTGCTCTCGTTGCGGCACCCGCTGTACCATGACTTCACTCACCTGCAGTTCCTGGCCGTGGGCTATCTATTCTGGTGGCAGGTTGTAGGCCTCGATCCGTCGCCGAGGCGACCGAACTTCGGCGTGCGGGCAGGCTTTCTCGTCCTTGGGGTGCCGTTCGACACGTTTCTCGGGATCGCGCTGATGAGCTCGAGGTACCCGATCGCTCCGGAGCACACGCTGGCAGACACGCGGAATGGAGGCGCAGTGCTCTGGATCCTCTTCGGGCTCACAATGATGGCAGGGCTTGGGGTGGTCGTTTACCAGTGGATGAAGCAGGAGGAGCGAAGGGCCGTGCGGTATGACAGGCGCCTTGATGCAGAGCGGCTTCGCGCTCAGAACGCGGCGAGCTTCGCGGAGCCTGCGGACTCTGGTTGAGCGCCAGAGGCGAACTCTTCGACCATCTGGCGAGCCATTTCGTCCCGGTGTTGGACGGGGGGTGACTTCATGAAGTAAGCACAGGGCCCTTCCAGTGGGCCGCCTACTCCCCGGTCAAGGGCGATCTTCGCGCAACGCAAAGCGTCGATGATGACGCCCGCCGAGTTGGGGGAGTCCCAGACCTCCAGCTTGAGCTCGAGGTTCAGCGGCACATCGCCGAAGTTCCTGCCTTCGATGCGGACATAGGCCCACTTCCGATCGTTCAGCCATGGCACGTGGTCTGACGGTCCTATATGAACGTCGTCTGCTCGCATGGCGTGCTCTATCTGGCTGGTGACAGCCTGGGTCTTGGAGATCTTCTTCGATTCGAGCCGCTCTCGCTCGAGCATGTTGCGAAAGTCCATGTTCCCTCCGACGTTGAGCTGGTAGGTGTGGTCCAGCGCCATGCCGCGATCTTCGAAGAGCCTGGCAAGAACGCGGTGGACGATCGTAGAGCCGACCTGGCTCTTGATGTCGTCTCCGACGATCGGGACCCGGGCCTCGGTGAACAGCTTGGCCCAATGGGGGTCGCTGGCGATGAAGACCGGGATGGCGTTCACGAACGCCACCTTTGCGTCCAGGCAGGCCTGGGCGTAGTAGCGCTGTGCCTCCTCGGAGCCGACCGGGAGGTAGGCGATCAGCACCTCGGCGCCAGAGGCGCTGAGCTCCGCCGCTATGTCTACCGGCGTTGCTGGAGACTCCTCGATGGCGTCCCGGTAGTACTTTCCGAGGCTGTCCAGCGTCGGCCCGCGTTGAACAGTGACGCCGAGCTCGCCAACCTCAGCGAAGCGGATGGTGTTGTTCTGGCTTGTGAAGATCGCCTTTCCAAGGTCCAGGCCGACCTTGGCGGCGTCGACGTCGAAAGCGGCCACGAATTGGACGTCCCCGACGTGGTAGCCGCCCAGCGTTACGTGCATCAGGCCGGGGATTCTCGTGCTCGGGTCGGCGTCGCGGTAGTAGTGGATCCCTTGCACGAGGGAGCTGGCGCAGTTACCCACGCCGGCAATCGCAACTTTCACGGGTCTGTTGTGGCTCATCTCTCCAATTCTCCTGACTCTCAACTTTCCAGTTTGCGGGCGTTCATCTGGCATTGCCATGTTGCTTGGGGTGTGCGACGTCCCGTGCGCTGCGCGCACCTTCCTGTGGTCTCGACGCGGCGTGTGCCGCGATCTGCTCGGCGTCTATCAGCTTGTCAAGCCACGAGATGTCCCGCTTGGTTGATTCCGTGGCGTGCTCCACGAGGGACATGGAGTACGAGTCGAGGCTGTCATTGGATGCGGCTGCAGCGTTGACTTCCACCAAGCGTTGGCGCAGCTGCGCTTTGCGGCGCTCCAAGAGACGGATCCTGGCTTGGGGGCGAAGGTGCCGTGCGAAGGTCCAGCGAAGCGCGAAGCTTCGCTCGTCATCGTTTTCGTTGGATGTTCCAGACAGGAGGTCCTCGAAGAGCTGCTGGCCGTGTTCCGTGATCGAATAGACCCTGCGGCTTCGCGAGCGGCGGTTGGCATCAGCTCGGCTCCGGTGAAATGCTGTTCGTTCACCGCTTAGTGACCCTGTCATGGGGTAGCCCGCGGTGGATCTGTGGACCTCGATCGCATGGACGGCGCCGCTGGCTTCGAGTCGTGCCAGGGCTGGGTAGAGGGAGCCGAAGGAGACGCTGGCGAACAACCCGAGGTAGTCGCGGAGCCTCTTGCGCAGCTCGTAGCCGTGCAGTGGCTCTTCTTTCAGTAGGCCGAGCACCGCAAGCTCGAGCATTCTCCGTGGTCTCCTACTTCCAAGCTGAAATATCGAGCATAACTACATCACTATATCGGAGCGATATATCGCCAGGCAACATCGCCTTGGCAAGTAGAGTCCCTTGCAGTCGCTGGCGCTAACCTTGAGACGTGAGAACTGGATCCGAGACGCCCCGCTGGTTCCTCGACCCCGAGAATGCTGGACTCGTTGACTTCAGGCTCGAGCGGGACCTCGCGCTGGCCGGCCTGCGGAACGGGAGGCTCGGACGTTCGGATCTCTGTGATGCTCACCCAGAGCTCATGCGGGCGGCACGCAGCGTGGGTCGCCGGACGCGGCGAGACTGTCCCGTCTGCGAGGAGGCGAAGATCGTTCATGTGCTGTTCGTGTTCGGCGACCGGCTCCCATCGGGTGGTCGGTGTGTGAAAGACTTGGAGGAGTTGCGCAAGCTGGTCAACCGGGTAGATGAAGCGGCATGCTACGTGGTCGAGGTCTGCCCGCAGTGCTCGTGGAACCACCTTGCGAAGATGTTCCTTGCGGGCAGGGCAGCCTCGCAGGCGCCGGCTGGCGAGGCATGAGCAGATGACCGATCAAGCCGGTCGGACCGAGCGCCGCCAGGTGACGGTCCCGGCGGTTCGGGCCAGCAAACGCAGCGCTGGCTCCGCTCCGATCGTCATGATCACCGCGTATGACTTTCCGGGGGCGGCGGCCGTCGATGCGGCCGGTGCAGACATCGTGTTAGTCGGTGACTCGCTGGCCATGACGGTCCTCGGCCATCAAGACACCTTGAGTGTGAGTGTCGAGGAGATGGCCCACCACGTGCGCGCGGTGGCGCGTGCCCAGCCGAAAGCTCTCTTGGTCGCGGACCTCCCCTGGATGAGCTACCACCTCGGGACGAAGGAGGCGCTGAAAAACGCGGCTCGCCTGATCAAAGCCGGCGCCAAGGCCGTGAAGCTGGAGGGAGGCCGCAACCGCACCGGTGTCATAGAGGCGCTGTCTGCCGCGGAGATCCCGGCGATGGGCCACCTTGGTCTGACACCGCAGTCCGTGAACGTCTTCGGCGGGTTCAAGGTGCAGGCACGGGGCGTTGGAGCAGCAGAGGAGCTGGCGAGAGACGCCGCAGCGCTGGAAGCCGCCGGGTGCTTCTCTATCGTGCTCGAAGGAATTCCAGACGTGGTCGCGGCCGACGTGACAAGGACGCTCGATATCCCAACGATCGGGATCGGCGCTGGCGTGCACTGCGACGGTCAGGTGCTCGTCTACCATGATCTTCTAGGCATGTCCTTGGGTCTGCGACCCAAGTTCGTGAGGAGGTACGCGAACCTTCAGGAGGCAGCGGTCGAAGCCCTGAAAGAGTTCTGCACCGACGTTCGCGAAGGTCGTTTTCCTTCCGCTGACGAGAGCTATCACCAGGGCGTCTAGGCGGCCCGCAGCGCTTTGCCCGTGCTGTTCTGCCGCATCCAGCCGAGGGGCCGCCTGCTGTACGAGCGCAGCCAACATTTGGGTTCTATCCGTACTTGCGGTACTGTGGGCCCTTGTGTCCTTGCCCCAAGCTTGTTGGGGCCCCGGGTGATTATCAGGGTCCAGAAGGAGTTGAGAACGCTTATGAGGCGTTACGAAGTGATGGTTATCTTTGACGCGGAGGTGGAGGCCGAAGCCGTTGACGCTGCTATTGGGCGCGTCTCGGAGATGGTCGAGGCGCGCGATGGCAAAGTGGTGAGCGTGGATCGCTGGGGCAAGAAGCCTCTGGCGTACGAGATACAGCATCGCTGGGAAGGGCAGTACGTCGTGATGGAGCTCTCCTGCGATCAAGCGGGCGTTGCCGAGATCGACAGGTTCTTGTCCCTTGCAGACGAGGTGATCCGGTTCAAAGCACTGAAGCTTCCCGAGCGCGTCGCCAGCACGCCGAGAGCGTCCCTTGCCGCGACGCCGGAGCCCTTGGAGGTTTCGGGGCGTTGACGATCGAGAGTCTCACAAGTGCACGTACATATGGGAATTTGGAGTAGGAAGTGTCAAACGGGAACAACGTAACTCTGGTTGGGAACATAACCCGCGATCCGGAACTGAGGTTTACTCCTACGGGTCAGGCGACCGCGACCTTCGGCCTCGCGGTGAACCGGCGTTGGCAGAACCGCCAGTCCCAGGAGTGGGAGGAGAGCACCTCCTTCTTCGACATCGTCTGTTGGAGGGAGATGGCCGAGAACGCGAGCGAGAGCCTGGTGCGCGGCGCGCGGGTTGTCGTGACGGGGAGGCTCGAGCAACGCAGCTGGGACACGCCCGAAGGGGAACGGCGCTCGAAGGTTGAGGTGATAGCCGACGAGATCGGGCCCAGCCTACGGTGGGCGACCGCGCAGATCGTCAAGAACGAGCGACGCGGTCCTGGAGCGCCAGAGGCTCCTGCACCCCCTGCGGCGGCGCCGGTGTCCGAGGAGCCGCCCGCCGGTGGCTACGGGATCGACGAGGAGCCGTTCTGACGTGGCGGGACGTGGCGGTGATCGAGATAGGGGCACCAGGCGGGCACAGCGCGATCCTGGGAGGCGGGTTCGCAAGAAGCCTTGCTTGTTCTGTAAGGAGCACATTGACTGGATTGACTACAAGGACGTCGTTCAGCTTCGGCGGTTCATGAGCGAAAGGGGCAAGATCCGCTCGAGAAGGGTCACAGGTAACTGCGCTCAACATCAGCGCGGCGTCGCGGTTGCGATAAAGACCGCCCGCGAGCTGGCGCTCCTTCCATATGTCCAGCGAGTGGTCAGCGAGAAGATCGGGCAAAGAACGCCGAGGGACTCGGCGCGGGAGCCGTCCCTTCGTTTCCGGCGTGATGGGTACGAGCAGGTGGGAGCAGTCTCGCCTGGCAGCTCCTCTGCGGAGCTGGCCGTTCTCGCGGAGCTGGCAGACGATGTTCTCGAAGAGGTGCGGGTCGGCGAGCTGACGAGCGACGACCTTGGTCCGCTTACTCCTCCTCCTCCTTCTCCGGCCGCCGGCCAGATCGGCGAGCTGTCATGAGGGTCCTGTTGCGTACCGAGGTGGCCGGAGTTGGTCGCCGGGGTGACGTAGTCGAGGTTGCGGATGGATTTGCGAGGAACAGGCTGTTGCCTGCTGGCTGGGCGGTGAAGGCCGGACCGGGCATAGAGCGCCAGGCGCTTGCGATGCGACGCAACCGTGAGAAGCTCGACGCGGAGGCGTTGAGGCTTGCCGAAGCGGCCGCAAGCAAGCTCGTCTCGCTCGTGCTCAGGATACCCGCCAAGGTTGGCTCGGGTGGGCGGCTGTTCGGTTCCATCACTGCGTCGGACATCGCAACCGCCGTTCACGATCAGGTAGGTTTCGAGATTGACCGGCGGCGAGTCCTTCTCGACGAGCCGATCAAGACCCTTGGGGCGCGTCAGGTGACCGCCCACCTGCACACCGATGTGACGGTCCAGCTGTCGATCGAGGTGGTTGCCGAGGAGGCCTGAGCGGCTGGCTTGGGGGTCACTGGTTGTGCGGGTTCCAGGCACCCGTTGCGTGGCTGCCGTTTGTGCAGGCATAGGTTCTTTCCCTCTCGGTGGCTTCCGGGAAGTTCCGCCGGGGCGCGATCCGGGATCACCGGTGGCGCTGGAGCGGTGGGGACCGCCTGCACCGGAGGCAGGAGTGCGATCCGGCAACAGCGGTGTTACTGCCGGCGGTGGCCTAAGCTGGTTGAATGATGGGCGAGGTGGGTCGCGAACATGGGCCGCTCGACTGTCAACCGGGGGCTTGGCTCGGGGACGTAGCTCAGCTGGTAGAGCACCTGCTTTGCAAGCAGGGGGTCGGCGGTTCGAGTCCGCTCGTCTCCACCAAAGAGGTCTTCTGTGTTTGGACCTCACCCATTTTCACGTTTGGTTCTATCACGCCGCTGTGACATGTTAGGTCGCT
>JAJYWA010000125.1 GCA_021791755.1 Actinomycetes bacterium
CGGGCCATGTCCTCTACCCCTACGGCATCAGGGGAGTAGCTTACCGAAGCTCGCTCGGTGGTCAGATTGACAGTTGCGTTGGCGATTCCGGGTAAGCGCTTGAGAGTCTTTTCCACCCTGGATACACAGGACGCACATGTCATACCTTCGATGCCCAATTCGAGAGCCTGTAGAGATTCCGCTACCTCGTTTGCCCACTCAGCAGCGGCGGATGAGTCATCCGTCACCCGGCTTACGGTACGCTTACCATTCGTCCGTTCGGGCGCGGCGGATAAAGGCGCGGAGCTCGAGGCAGCGGCGGATCGTGAGGCTCTCCTCAGCGCGGACGCGCGGTCGCATGCAGGTACGGTGTCGGCAACCGGGGTCCGGGTCGATCTCGGTCGTACTAAGTGATCACTGGTTTACGGAGATCTCAGAGCGTGCTGGTGCGCAAGGTTCGGTCGATCTTCACCAACGCGTCACATTCGCGGCGCTCGAGGCTCGCGATCTACTCCCTGCCAGCCATTGCGTTGCTCGTCGCGGCCGGCACCGTGGCGCCTATCGTAGCTGGTTCGCCGTCACACGACCCGCCTCCGGCCGGCGCCGCGAGCGCGTGCCTGTCACACGTGGATGCGACCGCTCCCGCCGGGGGGTCGCGTCCATCTCAGGGTTGGGACGCCTTTTGGAACAGCTACGGTGACTCCGCGACCGGCTGGACAGCGGCTGATGGCGGCTACTCCGTCGCACTGCCGGGGATGGGCGAGCTGTGGATGTACGCGGACACCTACATAGGCGACGTCGGACCTCATGGCACACTACGTGGGCCGCGCTTGATCCACAACTCGTTCGTTCTAGCGTCGAGCTCGGGCATACACACGTACTTCCGAGGAACCCGAACGACGCCGCTGTCGTTCTTCGGAGGCACCAATTACACGGCGTACTGGCCGGGTCCGGCGGTAGTCGACGGGAACACGGTGCAGGTTCTCTTCTCGAAGTACCATGCGACCGAGATGTCCACGATCACCTTCCTCGGATCGGTGGTGGCGCGCTTCTCGTTGCCGAGCATGTCACTATTGTCGGCGACGGCTGTGCCGACGCCAATGGACACGATGTGGTCGTCTTGGGCGCTCGGGTCGGGGGGCTACACATATATCTATGGAGTCCAGAGCGGCGCTTTCTTGAAGCTGATGCACATTGCCCGGGTGAGGGGGAACGACCTGCTGGGTAGGTGGCAGTACTGGACCGGCAAGCGCTGGTCGTACAACCCGGACAGGTCGGCTGTCGTGATGTCCGGGGTGAGCGACTCATTCAGCGTGGTGAAGGTAGACGGGGTGTACGTGCTGGTCACGCTGAGCACGAGGTCGCTGCCGAAGACGCACGACCCGAGCGGTAACGTCGACGCCTACTTCTCCTGCAGTCCGGCAGGGCCCTTCGTGCATCGGATGGTCGTCTACCGGCTCGGGTCGCAGTTGCGACGAGGGGTGCTCGACTACAATGCGATCGCGCATCCCGAGCTCAGCCACGGCACGATGCTTCTGGTCTCCTACTCTGTGCACGGTCCGAGCATCTCCATGCTCGGACAGCCCGTCTCCGAGTACCGCCCGCAGTACGCCTGGATCAGGCTTCCGCTGCACCCCTGAGCGACCGGGTGTCACAGTGTGGAGGAGCAGGTGAGGGATGAGGCGGAGGTAAGGGTGGAGCCGAAGGTGATGGTGTGGAGCAGGTAAGGGTGGAGCCGAAGGTGGATGTGCAGGATCAGCTGGAGGCGACGGTGCGGCCGGACGTGGATCCGCAGGTCGAGCCCCAGCCCGACCAGCCTGACCAGCCCGACCAGCGTGAGCCTGGCGGCGAGCGCCTGCTGCGATGGCGGGCCTCCGTCGAGGCCGCGCCGGCGCGGCTTGGTGGGTGGATCACCCACAACTCCGATCTCAGGCTGGCCCTGTTCTGGTGGGCGGCATCCAAGGTCATCACGTTTGCGCTTGGATGGGGTGCGTCAGCGCTCCTTCCGGCAAACCACCTTGTCAACAAGAGCGCCTCCGACATCTGGCGCCACTGGGACGCGCTTCTCTTCGTGGATCTGGCCCGCCATGGCTACAGCGCCCATTCACCGTTCCTGGCGGCTTTCTTCCCCCTCTACCCCATGCTTGCGAGCGCACTGCACGTCGTTACCGCAGGTGCGCTGCCGGTCTACTGGAGCGCGCTAATAGTGAGCTGGGGATTCCAGCTTGGCTGCTACTACCTGCTCCTGAGGCTATGTCGCCGCGAACGAAGCCAGAGCGTTGCTCGCATGTCGCTGCAGAACCTGGTCCTCTGGCCGACCGGGTTCTTTCTTGGAGTCGCTTACTCCGAGCCTGTCTTCATCTTCTTCGTCCTCCTGGCGTTCTGGGCCGCAAGAGAGAGGCGCTGGGGCCTCGTCGCATTCGCGTACGCGGCAGCGTCGATCGGCGGCGTTGACGGCATTCTTTTGGGCTTGCCACTGCTGGTCGAGATGCTCTTGGCGCGCCGGCGCGCCAAGCTGGCTCTCGTCACGCTCGCGAGTGGTCCGGCCGCGCTGTTCGGGTTCATGCTCTACACGTACCTGAGAGGGCTGTCGTTCTTCGCTTTCCTTGATGCGCAGCGACATTGGATGCGCAGGACTGTGGGTCCGTGGGGGGGGCTCGCCGCAGCGTTCGGCGATCTCGTGGACTATGCGAAGTGGCGCTCGAACGTCTTTACGTACACTTTCATAGATCTCACGAGCGCGCTGATCGTCCTCGCTCTGGTGTGGGTGATGATCCGCAGCCGGTACAGGGCAAGCTGGACCCTGTGGACCCTGATCGTCGTGCTGGTGCCGTTGAGCTCCGTGACGACGCTGCGATTCGCGCCGACGCAGCTCATGTCGATGTCACGGCTAGTGCTCCCGGCGTTCCCGATGTTCGTGGCTGTCGCGGATCTGCGCCGCCGGCACCCGTATGTGGACAACGCGGTCATGTGGGCTGCTCCGGCGCTGCAGGCGTTCTTCTTCGTGCTGTGGACGCTCAACTACTGGATAGCGTGATGTCGCTGTGATGCGGCTCCACGGACCTGGCGTACAGGTCCTGGGCGCCGTCGATGGAGCATGAACAGGATCGCTGCATGCGGCGATCGGTGCCATGCTGGGCCAGCAGGGCGCGAGGTCAGCCCTGGAGTCAGCGTTTGCTCAGCGTGCGCTACGGAGTTTGCTCAGCGTGCACCGGGTCGTTTCATCTGAGAGACTGAACGCATGTCCGCCTACTTGCTCCCCGACACGCTTCGCGAGCTGCGTTCGACGCTGAGGCGTTTTTGCGACGAAAAGGTGGCGCCGTACGCGGCTGCAGTGGACCGTGACGCGGAGTACCCGTGGGACAGCTTCAGGAACTGCGTAGCGATGGAGCTGCCGGCGCTTGCGATCCCGGCCGAGTACGGGGGCGCTGGAGCTGACTACCTCACGCAGTCAGTTATGATCCAAGAGGTCGCGAGAGCGTGTGCGTCCACCGCTGTGACGCTCCAGATCTCCTCGCTCGGTATGACCCCGGTGATCAACTGGGGTTCCGAGGAGCTGAAGAAGCGTTACCTACCGATGGTCGCATCTGGGCAGTCCCAGGCGAGCTATTGCCTCTCGGAGCCCGATGCCGGCTCGGATGTGGCTTCGATGCGCACTGTTGCAGTGCGCGATGGCGATCACTATGTGTTGAACGGGACCAAGTACTGGGTGACGAACGCCGGCATTTCCTCGACGTACACAATCTTTGCCAAGACCGCGCCGGATGCCGGCAGTAAGGGCATCTCCTGCTTTCTGGTCGAGGCGGCCTCTGGTGTGAAGGTGGCGAAGCTCGAGGACAAGATGGGCTTGCGGGGGAGCCCGACCGGCGAAGTGGTGCTCGAGGATGTCCGGGTGCCGGTGGAGAACCGGATCGGCGAAGAAGGACAAGGGTTCCTCATAGCGATGCACACCCTGGACCGGTCCCGGCCGTTGATAGGAGCGCAGGCCGTCGGCATAGCGCAGGCTGCGCTGGATCACTCGTCGTCGTACATCCAGAACCGGCGCCAGTTCGGCCGCCCGGTTTCCGAACTGCAGGGCCTGAGGTTCATGGTCGCAGAGATGGCGATGCGTATCGAGGCGGCGCGCTCTTTGGTCTACTCGGCCTGTGCGGTCGCAGACGAAGGTGACCCGGACGGCGAGCTGCCGAAGTTGGGCGCGATGGCGAAGTGCTTTGCGTCGGATACCGCGATGGCGGTCACGACCGACGCGGTGCAACTGCTCGGCGGCTACGGGTACACGAAAGACTTCCCGGTCGAGCGGTTCATGCGCGACGCGAAGATCACCCAGATCTACGAAGGGACCAACCAGGTCCAACGTGTCGTCATCGCAAAGAGCATCCTTGGCTGATCACGGTCCGAGGTACGTGCTCCAGCGGTAGAGGGCAAACTGCAGATGAGCAGCTCCATTCCACGTATGACTTACGCTGTCCCACATATGCTGTCGCTGGATCTCTGGAACCCGCACGTCGGGCTCGCCCTGTGGGCGGTTATCGCAACGGCGTTCCTTCTCGGCATGGTCCACGGCGTGACGCCGGACGAGCACACCTGGCCGATCACCTTCTCCTACGCCGTCGGTGGCTACTCGAGCAGGGCCGGGATGCGGAACGCGCTCATCTTCTCCGCCGCCTTCACCGCTCAGCGCGCGATCGCGAGCGAGCTGGCGTACCTCGCGCTCGCGCGGTACCTGACCCTTGGCTCCCGAGGCGACTACATCGTCTACGTGGTCGTTGGCGTCGCTATGGTTTGGGCTGCTCGCTACATCCATGCCGGACGGTTGCCGTGGCACATGGACATCCACCTCCACCTTCGCCGTGGATCGGGGCGATCTACCCGTTCCGCCAGCGAACGGGAACCAGCGGGAACCAGCGCTGGCAGCCGCGAGGTTCACAGGGGCATGCTGGCCTCTGCTGAGGCAAGCACGCACCTGCACGTTCATTCCCACGGCGGCGTCAGCATCGCCGAGCAACCGCACTGGGCAAGCGATCCGTGCGAGGACTGTGAGGAACCCGACTACAAGGACCCGCGGGCGTGGATGCCGGCGCTCCACGGGTTCATCGCCGGCTGGGGATTCGGAGCCTTCGCGATCATCGTCTACACGGTGCTCGCTCCGTCGATGCCGTCGGCGCTGTGGGGGTGGGTCCCCGGCCTCGTCTTCGGAGCGGGAACCACGGTCGTCCAGGTCATGGTCGGTGGGCTGGTGGGGTGGCTGGTGCGGCGCAAGGGCGCGAGCCCCGCGGTGAGCCGCAGGCTCGGGCTCGTCGTCGCGACGCGAACACTGATGTTCGGGGGTGCGGCCTTTGTCATCGGCGGGCTCTTCGGGATCGCGTTCCCGGGTTTCGCTGCGCTTAGCATATCTACCGGGCTGCACGTTCATAACCTGGCCCACCTCGGTCTGCCGCTCGTGCTGGTCGTGGTGTCAGTCGCCGGAGTCGGGGTCGGCTCCCTCATTGCCGAGGTGCGCCGCCTGCCGCGTGCTCCGAGCGGCGGGGGTTAGAGTGTCCGTGTGTGCGGACGCTTTGCACTTTGCTCGCCGGCGTCGCGTGTAGCCGATTGGTTCGCTGCGCGCCCTGGAGCAGGGGTGTCCGAAGATGCGACTGCGCGCTCGGATTCTCCAGGTTCACCTGATGCTGGTGAGGTCCGCCTAGCGGAGGTCGAGCCGAGGTGGAACATATCGCCGTCGCAGCCGGTCATCGCGGTCATCGCGGCGTCTGGCTCACCGGCCGGTGCGCTCACGAGGAAGCTTGTCTGGCTGCGGTGGGGTCTCGTGCCACCATGGGCGAAGAGCCAGCCGGCTGGTCGCGGTCTCGTGAATGCCCGAGCGGAGACGGTCGCGTCCAAGCCGTCGTTCCGGTCGGCATTCGCAGCGCGTCGCTGCATCCTCCCAGCTGACGGTTTCTACGAGTGGCAGGTCACCGAGGATGTTGCGGGACGGCGCACGAAGAACCCGTACTATGCCCGAGCGCCCGGAGGGGACCTGCTTGCGCTCGCCGCGGTGTGGGAAGAGCCGAACGGGCCGGTGGGAGCGCCGCTTGGCAGCTGCGCTGTCATCACCGCCCCGGCGAACGCGGCGCTGGCTCAGGTCCACGATAGGATGCCGGTCCTGCTGCCGAGCGCGTCATGGGCTCGTTGGCTAGCGCCCGAGCCCCTCGATGAGGCGTCCCATCGCGAGCTGTTGCGACCGGCGCCAGATGGGCTCCTCGTCGTGGAGCAGGTGAGCACGGAGGTCAACAATCCGCGCGCCGATGGACCGTCGCTGATAAGAGCGGCAGGAACGTAGTCTGGCGAGCTTGGCCGCGCAGCCCGTTCGCCTGGCCAGCGTCTCGGAAGCCCGGCGGGCTG
>JAJYWA010000017.1 GCA_021791755.1 Actinomycetes bacterium
GTCGACGATGGTGATCGGAGGCCGTACGCCTGATGTGAGCGGCGATGCGTACTTCTTCTTTGCTCCATTGTTCATCCCCTTCTTCATTCTGGGCGTTCCGATATTCGACATGGCGTTCGCGATCGTGCGGAGAACGGCCAAGCGAACTGGCGTCGCTACGCCCGACAAGGATCACCTTCACCATAGGCTCATGCGTCTCGGGCACGGATATCGCAGGTCAGTGCTGATCCTCTGGGCCTGGACCGCCGTCCTGTCAGGTTTCGTGCTCTACCCACTTTTCAACCCGAAGGGAAACGCTGTGATCCCCTTCGGTGTTGCTGGTCTCGGGGTGGGGCTGTACACGCTGTTCCATCCGGCGATCCGCCACCGTGAAACCGATAATGGCGCAGCAGGCGACAGCGCCGCCGAGGCGGCGTCCAGCGGGAGCGGCGGGGGCAGCGGGGCGGCGTCGGGGGAGCCTTCGGCGGCTGGCGAACAGCTGACGGCGGGCGCTGTGGTAGAGGTGGTCACAGGCGCTGGCATAGACGCTGATGGGCGAGCAAGGCGTCACATCGTTTGACCGGCTGGCCTGCTGCTCGACGATGTCGCCAGATTATTGGATGGTGTCTGCTGTAATCCTGGACGAGTGTCGCCTGCAGGCTGCTCTGTGTTGCCGCCTCCCTCGCTCTGCGCTGCGTTGCATCCTACGAGGGGGTAAACTATTGCGGAGCGCGACAGATCGTTGGATAGACACCTGCTTGGTGCGAAGGGTGCTTGGCGTGGCAGGAGTCAGCGCATGGTAGTCGAGGCGGTCGACAAGACGGTCGATCAGCTGACAAGACGGGAGGCATGATCAGCAGATGCATGATCAGAGCAGATGGGAGTCTCAGATGAGCAAGTCCAGTGACGACCGAGGTAGCAGGAGGGTACGGAGGATGCCCGCAGTTCGTTCAGGGCTGTCAGGTATCGGTGCGCTGGCAGCCTCTGCAATGCTCATGATCGGCGCCGGTCTCGGCGCAGCCGTAGCGCTTTCTGCCACACCAGCTGGAGCGAGCACTGCCAACACTTCGCTTCCCCCGGTGAACGTCTCGGTGTCTAACACCCCGACCGTGAACGTGGGCAACCTGCCGATAAACTCGGCTGGACGCCTTAGGGTACAGAACGGCACAGGCACGTCAGTTGCAAGCGTCTATGGCCCGTGGGGTTCTCTGACGACGAGCAGCCAGGCACCGGTCATCATTGCGAACTTTGCGGGTCCTGGCATCTTCAAGGGCGCTACATGGTGGTCGACGGAGGTGAATTGCAATCCGTTTGACGGTACGGTGGCTATCTACGTCGATGGTGCGACGGTGCTGAGCGCCGCTTGGTCTAATTTTGCATGGCCGTCTGCGAACGGCACTTGGGGTACTCCTGGCCAGGGAAGCAACTTCTTCGGCGGAGCGAGCGAGAGCGCGCTGGGCGGCAGCGTTGGCACGTGGTGTCAGAGCCCTACAGGGCATTTCTTTCCGCCCGGTGGTCTTCCGTTCCAGCATTCGCTGGTCATCACGATGCAACCGGCTGGGTGGTGGAACCAGCCCAACACGCAGGTGTGGGTTGGCGGCTGGGCTTGGGCTTCGGTCGGGACCTGATCTTCGAAGGCCGGGATCTGATCCTCAAGGGGCTGGCGGCGCCGCCAGCGTCCGGAGCGGTCACATCAGGTCGTCTGCGAGGCGGTCGAGGTGCCAGTCGCTCGTTCCGAGGATGTCTTCAGTAGCGAACGCCCGGCGTAGGTAGAGGTGCAGGTCGTGCTCCCACGTGTAGCCGACGCCGCCGTGGATCTGGATGGCTTCCTTCGCGCACCTGATCGCGGCGTGCGACGCCATGACCTTTGCCACGTGGGCAGAGCGCCGGCGCGCCGGGTCGTTGGCATCGATGCACATTGCCGCGTAGTACACAGAGCTCCATGCCTGCTCGTGCAGGAGCGCAACGTCCGCGAGCTTGTGCTTTATGGCCTGGAACGAGCCGATCGGCTTTCCGAACTGCCGACGATTTGAAGCGTACGTTATCGTCGTGTCAAGAAGCCACCGAGTAGTGCCCATCAGCTCGGCCGAGAGAGCTGTGCACCCGCGCGCTAGCAGATCATCGACAATGTTCGCGCCGATGCCCATCGGCTCCAAGATGGGCGCCGCCCCGGAGGCGTCGACCTCTGCCAGCCGCCGTGACGGGTCGATCGTGCCCACGGGGCGAATGGCTACATCCTCGCTCCTGAAGAGAGTGACGCTGGCGCTGTTGGCGCCGCCGCTGACCAAGGCGATCAGATCGACCCGTTCGGCCTCTGGAACGAACGACTTGATCGGACCATCGTTGACTTCCCAGCGCGAATCTGCCCCGGCGAGCGCGACCGTGCCCGTGAGCTTGCCGGCAGAAGCCTCTGCCAGCAGGTCTGCGACTTGTGCAGAGCCGTCGCTGCTCGTTGAGCCGCCCCCAGCAATATCGCCCCCAGCGGAGCTGGAGATGGAGCGCAGGAGTGGCATGAACAGTGACGTCGTTGCAAAGAACGGACCTGGCAGGAGCACGGCGCCGGCCTCTTCCAGGAACAGGCATAGATCTGCCATCGAGCCGTCGGCGACCGACACCCACTGTTTCAGCGCTGACCAGGGCTGGCTGGCCACGGAGTGGTCCGTCATGTGAGCGCGTACGAGTGACGGCGGGCACTCCTTCGTGCACATGTCACGAGCCGTGGTACGTATCAGCTCTTGTTCCGGGCTGAGCGTGAACTCCATCTTCCTGCTCCTATAGTTCTTGCTATTAGTTCCTGCCCAGGATTATGGTGCTGGCCGACGAGAACCATCCGCCCGTACCGTTCACGCAGGCGAGCTCCGCCGAGGGAACCTGGCGGTCCCCGCATTCGCCGCGGAGCTGTTTCGTGGCCTCGACAAGGAGGAACATTCCTCGCATTCCTGGATGACAGGAGGAGAGCCCGCCGCCGTCGGTGTTGGTGGGGAGCGCGCCGCCCACTCTGAGCCGGCCGTCCTCAACGAAGCCGCCGCCCTCGCCTTTGGCGCAGAAGCCGAGCCCTTCGAGGCTGAGCAGCACCATTGACGTGAACGCGTCGTAGATCTCGCACACGTCTATGTCCCCGGGCTCCACACCTGCCCTCTCGAAGGCGAGCGGTCCCGAGCGTGCGCATGGCGACTCGGTGAAGTCTTCCCATTCGCTCATCGTGGTGTGCGAGACCGCTTCGGCTGTTCCGAGCACCCAGACGGGAGGCTTTGCGCAGTCTCGGGCCCTGTCTTCGCTCGCGAGCACCACGGCTCCGCCACCGTCGGAGCGAATGCAGCAGTGCAGCTTGGTGAACGGATCGGCGATCATCGGCGCCGACATGACGTCATCGATCGTGATCGGGTCCCTGTAATAGGCGTCCGGGTTGAGCGAGGCGTTGTAGCGCGTCGAGACGGCGATCTCGGCCAGCTGCTCGATCGTCGTGCCGAACTGGTGCATGTGCCTGCGGGCAACCATCGCGTAACGGGCTATCAGGGTGTGGCCGAAGGGTGCGTCGAACTGCACCGGGCCTCTCGTGCCAAAGCTGAGGTTCGCGTTCCGGAGCCGCTTCTTGAGGTCCGCCCGCGCCGTCGAGCCATAGGCGAGGACGACCACGTCGACGAGACCGGAGGTGATGGCCGCGTAGGCGTGCTCGACCATGAACTCCCAGGTGCCACCGCCGACCCCTGTGGAGTCTGCCCACATCGGGCGGATGCCCATGTACTCTGCCACCTCTACAGGCGCCAGGACGCCCATCCCGGTCGACATGAAGCCGTCGATGTCGTCCTTTGTGAGGCCGGCGTCCGCAATGGCCCTCGCGGCGGCCTGCTGGTGGAGCTGGAAAGGACTCTTTGTGTCGACGCGCCCGCAGTCAGAGAGCGCGGCGCCTACTATCGCGACGCGGCGAGATCTGCTCATCGCAGCCTCCACTGTGGGCGGGCTCCCGTGTTGAATGCTTTCTGTCCCTCCCGAATGGACTCGGAGTCGGTGCCGAGACCGACGAACGCGAACCCCAGGGACAGCGCCTGTGAGCGTGACAGCTCCCTTGCTGCCCAGATTGCCCGGAGGGTTCCCTGCACCGCTAGAGGTGGCTGGGATGCGATGACCTGCGCTGCCCACGAAGCCGCCTCGGTCAGCTCGTTGTAGGGCACCACTTGAGACACCAGGCCTATCTCGTATGCTCGCCTCGCGGAGAGGCGTTCGTGGTTGCCCATGAGGCTGAGGCGCAGGATCTCTCCGAGCGGCATCCGCTGAAGCATGTGGGTGGGCTCGAAGGCCGCAGTCATCCCGTAGGTGACGTGGGGATCGAAGAAGGTGGCGTGCTCTGCCGCGATGATGAAGTCGACCTCGCCGAGCATGTAGAAGGCTCCACCGCATGCCATGCCGTTGACAGCTGCTATCACGGGCTTCCAAAGATCGCAGGTCTTAGGGCCGATGTTTGCTCCAGGGTCGTCGAACATGAACGGTGTCGAGACCGAGCCGACGATCTTCTCCTGCTCCCGGGGCTCCTCCCCGGCCTGCTCCCGGGTCTCCTCCCGGGTCTCCTCCCGGGGCTCTCCCATGGTCTCGGTGCGGTCTATCCCGGTGCAGAACGCCTTGTCGCCCGCGCCGGTGAGCACGATCGCCCTGACTGAGTCGTCCGAACGTAAGGTTCGCCACAAGCGCCTGAGCTCTTCTTGCATTGTTGAGTTGAACGCATTGTGGACCTCGGGGCGGTTGAGCGTGACCCAGGTCACCGAGCCATAGGCTTCTACGGAGAGAGTCTTGTACCTTCGCGGAGCGACGGTCTCGCTCATCGGCGCTCGGTTCTGTCGTGTGCAGTCATACATATCAGATGCATCAGGTTGCAGCCTTCCTCCTGCCTTGTTATCGCTGTCGCCTATTCCCTCGGGAGGCCGAGTATCCGCTCGGCAATGATATTGCGCTGGATCTCCGATGTGCCGCCTGCGATCGTGGCGGCAAAGCTGGCGAGGAGGGTCGCCGCCCATCGCCCTGGGCGCCCGAGGTGTGTGGTGTCAATAGTCGTACCGAGACCGCCTTCGAGACGCATCCCGACCTCAGCCAAGTGCTTGGTCATCTCGGAAGATGCGAGCTTGAGGAAAGAGTGCTCGGGTGAGGCGCTCGTCCTCGCGAATGTCGAGAAGCCCTTGTAGCCGAGGGATCGCAGGCTGGAAACCTCCGCGTACTCTCTGGCGAGCAGGCGTCGAACGCTGGTGTCGGAGCTGATCCCCAGGTCGCGCGCCTCGGCGATCAGGCTCTCGATCGCATGCTCCAGGCCGGCGACGCTCTGGACCCAGAGGCCTCCGCGCTCGTGGGCGAGCGACCCCATGGTGATCCTCCAGCCGTCGTTGAGGTCGCCGACTAGGTTCCCCGCAGGAACCTCGACGTCTGTGAAGAAGACCTCGGCGAATTCCGCCTTGCCGGTTATGTGCCTCAGCGGGCGTACTTCGATCCCATTCGAGTCCATGTCTATGATCAGCACGCTGATACCCTTGTGCTTCGGCGCGTCGGGGTTGGTGCGCACGTAGCAGAAGCATTTTTCCGCCCACATTGCGTACGATGTCCAGACCTTCTGGCCATTCACGACGAACCGGTCTCCGTCGCGCTCTGCCCTCGTCGACAGCGACGCCAGGTCCGAACCCGCGTCTGGCTCGCTCATCCCGACGCACCATATCGTGTCCCCGCGGAGAGCTGCTGGCGCCATCTCCTTCTGGCGCTTGTTTCCGAACTCGAGCAGGCTGGGAGCTACGATCGCATAGCCGGGGAAGTGCAGTGACCTTGGCAGGCCCCTTGATGCCAGCTCCTCGGCGTAGATGAGGGACTGTGCGGGCGTGGCGTTGCGTCCACCGAGGTGCGCAGGGTAGCCAGGCACCAGCCAGCCGTTGTCGAAGAGCTTTGCCTGCCACAAACGAGCCCACTCCGGTATGCCCTCTTCATCGGTTGCAGCAGAGAAGTCGCGGCCTACCGCCTCGCTCGGAGCCTCTCGATCCAAGAAGGCGACCAGCTCCGAGCGGAACGCCTCTTCCTCGGGGCCCCAGCCCAGCTCCATCAGCGCGCTCCGCGGTGACTTGCAGGCGCAGCGGTCGAGGCGCACAGCTCCGCGAGGTCGTACACCGTCATCCCCCTCCCAATGTGAGTCCTGGATGGCGGGAGTGGAACACGGCAGCGTTGAGCGCGGGGCCGATGTCTCTCGGGTTCCACTTCGCTGGGCCGCCAGCGGTGTCGATGGAGTCCCCGAGAGCCCATGGTCGGTAGTGGGCGATGTTGGAGCCAACTGCCCGGAAGACCTGTCCCGTGACGTGGCTCGCCTCGTCGGATGCAAGCCACGCTACCATCGGCGCCGAGTTGGCAGGGTTCAACCGGTCGAAGCTCGTGTACTCTTCCGGCTCGATCAGCTCGCGGTCTTTCAGGACGGCCCCAGACATCCTGGTGATGCCACCGGGCGCCACGGCGTTCGCCCTGACTCCATAACGAGCCATCTCCAAGCTGGTGATGATGGTGAGGGCGGCAATGCCAGCCTTCGCAGGGCCGTAATTGGCCTGGCCAATGTTTCCTTGCAGGCCGGCCGAGGACACAGTGTTGATCACGGCCGCTTTCGGTTGCCTTCCTGCCTTGGACTCAGAGCGCCAGTAGACGCAGGCATGGTGAGTCGTGCTGAAGGTGCCTTTGAGGTGCACTCGGATGACCGAGTCGAAGTCCTCCTCGGTCATCGAGAAGATCATCTTGTCGCGAAGTATTCCTGCGTTGTTGACGAGGATGTCCAAGCGGCCGAAGGTCTCGATCGCCTGGTGCACCAGCTTTGCCGCACCATCGAAGTCCCCGACGTCGTCGAAGCTTGCGGCGGCTTCGCCGCCATTCGAGCGGATTATCTCCGCCACCTGGTCAGCGGGTCTCTGGTCGGTCTTCTCGCCGGCCAGCGAGACCCCGAGGTCGTTCACAACTACCTTTGCGCCTTCAGCAGCGAGCTCCAGAGCCTCTCCTCTCCCGACGCCGTGACCGGCGCCGGTGACGATCGCCACCTTCCCGTCGAGCAGTCCCATGTATCTTGTATGATCCTTTCCTTGGAAGTTGTCGCTCCTGGCTGTATCGTCCTGCCAGGTCTGTTCTCTGTCAGTGTTCTACCAGTGTTCGGGCCTCTGGCCGGAGTTGCCCGCAGAGCAGCTGGCTGGCCTGTGATGGCCTGCTCCAAGAGCAACACAGAGCACCAGGTCTGCGGGCGCCGGTCCGCTGGTTCCGTCCGTTGGCTCGACACTGACGTGACTGTCACAGTAGAGTAGCGGCAACACTGAAGTAGCCGCCAACCGTGTTGGAGTGTAGATGTCGATCGACAGAAGTGTTATAGGCAAGCCCACGGGAACTGCACGGGTCGTGATCGAGAGGTCGCCTGTGTCGAATTTCGCAGCTGCGGTCAAGGATCCGAGCCCCGAGTACAGAGATCCGCGAGCCGCTGCGGCTGCTGGTTTCAAGGCGATCCCAGTTCCGCCGACGTATCCGTTCGCGATGGAGTACTGGGGCAAGTTCGACGAGATCCAGCCCAGTGGCGCCGAGGAGAATGCCATGGCGGAGGCGCTGGGGATGCTGCGGGGCGAGGGAGGCCTCCTTCTCCATGGGGAGCAGGAATTCGTGTACCACCGGCCGATGGTTGTTGGCGATGTCCTGCTTGGGAAGGGTCGCATCTCGGACATCTACCAGAAGGAGAGCAAGGGGAAGACGATGACCTTTATCGTCACGGAGACGGTCTGGTCGGACGATCGAACTGGCGAGCCGGTGGTGACCAGCCGCTTCAACCTGATCCACCGGGTCTGATCGGCCTTGCATACTGGCTGTGGGTCGTCAGTGGCTTCGACGCAGAGCCGGGAAAAAGCAGTCATGAGGAGGCCATATGCGACTGAAGGGTAGATCTGCGATCATCACGGGAGCTGGTCAGGGCATAGGTAAAGCGTACGCTGCAAGGTTCCTGGAGGAGGGCGCCAAGGTTGCCATTGCAGAGGTGGACCCTACCCGTGCTGCGTCGGCGATGTCGGAACTCGAGGGACTTGGCGAGGTGATCGTCGTGAGCACCGACATCTCGGACGAGGAGTCCGCGCGCCGTTGTGTCTCTCGAGTGAACGAGCAGTTCGGCTCCGTTGACATCCTCGTGAACAACGCCGCCTTGTACTACGATATCGACAACCAGGACAACAGCCTCGAGTACCTGCAGCATGTGTTCAGCGTGAACTTGCACGGCGCGTGGATAATGGCGAGCGCTGCGGCCCCGTACATGGTCAAGCAGTCCTCGGGGAGGATCATCAACCAGTCGTCGACCGCGGCGTACATGTACCTGACGCCGCCGGCACGCAACGAGGAGTTTCGTGAGCTGTCCTCGTTCAGCTACTCCCAGACCAAGTGGGGAGTGATCGGCCTTACGAAGTTCCTCGCTGGTGCGCTCGGGAAGTACGGGATCACGGTGAACTGCATCGCGCCAGGTGTGACCATGACCGAGGCTACGAAGAAGATCGTGCCCGAGAGCCTCATGGGGATGATCACCTTCATGACTGCGATGAGGACGACCCTCGAGCCAGAGGACCTGACCGGCGCAGCAGTCTTCTTCGCCAGCGATGATGCGAGGCTCGTGACCGGCCAGGTGCTCTGCGTGGACGCAGGCATGGCAATGCCGGGCTAGGGGCGTCAGCTTGCTATGCAGTTGGCGTGTCTACCAGTGGCTCATGAACCAGCAATAATGCGGGTTGCCCGCGCGGTGTCAAGCAGGCCGCGCACCGGTCGCATACCTCTTTGGCGCCGTCCTGGCCGGTTTGCTGCGTTCGCTCCCGGCCATCCTGTTCATCAGGTGCTCCCAGGCGAGGCGTTTGCCGAGCCATGCCCTAGCGCCGTAGGGGCTCATCGTGGTTTGGCGGGCGCTGCTGCGTGCGGCCTTGGTCCTGCCAGGGCTGTTGGTAGTGATTGCCTCATTGGTGCTTCTTGCGATGTCAACTGAACGAGCCTTCATGGTTTCCGCCACGCTCTCCACTAGTTCCAGTAATGACGGTAGATCTACACTCGTCTACCTATGTGAGAGTATACACTCTAAAGTAAATCATAACAACAACGGTTTGGTGAATCGAGGCGCCGGAGGCGGACCACGTGGCGCTTCGGCCGGCGGGGCTCTGGGGGTGGGTACATGGGGGGTGGGTACATGAGATTGCTCGAGGGTCTTCGTGTAGTGGATCTGTCGGGTGAGCCTGCCCAGATCGCGGGCCGGATCCTCGGTGATCTGGGCGCCGAGGTCGTGCTGGTGGAGCCGCGATCGGGGTGTCAGTTGAGGAGCCGTCCTCCATTTGTTGGAGCAAGCGGGTTGTCGCTGAGGTTTGCTGCCTGGGCCGCGGGGAAGGTCAGTGTGGTTGCTCCAGGCGCAGGCCCAGGCACAGACAAAGACACAGGCACAGAGGGGAGCGTTCCTACCGGCCCGACCTCCGAGGAGCTCGCTGGCCTGTTTCGTCACGCGGATGTGGTCATAGCTATGCCGGGCTGGCCGGGGTCGACGCCTGTTGACGACGAGTGGCGCAAGCTCGCCCGCGACGCGGTGTGGGTGGACGTGACGCCGTTCGGCGCTCGGGGCCCGCGCTCTGCCTGGAGGGCGTCGGACATCGGTGTGATGGCATCCACCGGGAACATGTACGCAACCGGCGATCCGGACAGGGCGCCGGTGACCTGCAGTGAACCAGCTTCGTTCGCCCACGTCGGTCCAGAGGTCGTGCTTGCAGCGCTTACAGCGCTAGCGAGTGGTTTGCCGCAGCACGTGGACGTCTCCATGCAGGAGGTCGTCATGGTGGCCTCGATGTGCGCTCCTGCACGAGCATTCAGGTCTGGGTCCTCGGGGCGCCGGTCAGGGGCGAGCATAGGAAGGACGAAGGAGATCTGGTTGTGCAAGGACGGCTATGTCTCCTTTGGCTTGAGAGGCGGCAGGGCGCGTGCGGCAAGCCTCGAGCTGATCACGCGTCTCGTCTCCGAGGCCGGCCTTGGCACGCCCGCGCTCGTCGAGAGGGACTGGTCGAACTACAACCACAACGCAGTGAGCGACGCAGAGCTCCGAGCCATCGAAGCTCCGATCGGAGCGTACTTTATGACCAAGACGATGGCTGAGCTCTACGAGATCGCCTGCGAGACGAACCTCATGCTCGCTCCTGCCTGCTCGCCTCGTGAGATCTGCGAGAGCGCGCAGCTCGAGTTCCGCTCCTTCTTTGCTCCTCTGGCCGGCGCTCGAAAGGCGCCTCGCGACTTCATAGTCATGCACGAGCCAGGTTTCACACAACCGTCGTCGGCTGTCGGCGGCGATGGAGCAGGGCGAACAGAGCTAACACCAGGTGGGCGACGGGGTGTGTGGTCGCGAGAAGAGGCGTCCCCGGGCCCCGTGCCCGACCTTGGCGCTGGTCCGATGCCGGAGTGGGCGAGAGGATCGGGCAAGTGCTTGAGCTGGAGATCCGGTGGTACGGGGGAGAAAAGATCGGCTCGTGCAGGTCACGCTGGAATGCCCGATGCCTCAGCGGGCGGGGCGTGGGAAGGTACGCGAATCGTAGAGCTCGGCTCCGGCGCCGCCGGGCCTATAGCGACCAGGTACTTCGTGGAGAACGGCGCGACAGTGGTGCGGATAGAGTCGCGGACGAGGCCCGACTTCTTGCGTACCTACGCGGCGGATCCTTCGAGCGGGCATGGGCTGGATGGCTCCGACATGTTCGACGGGCTGAACGCCGGCAAGCTGAGCGTCACCTTGAACCTGAAGCATCCCGAGGGCAATGAGCTGGCGAGGAAGCTGATCGGCTGGGCTGATGCTGTTGCGGAGAACTTCGCGCCCCGGGCCATGCGGTCCCTCGGGCTCGACTATGACTCTCTGGTCTCTACCAAGCCGGACCTCGTGATGCTGAGCACGTGCCTCCAGGGCCAGACGGGGCCGCACCGTGACTATCCGGGTTTCGGTGGTCAAGGCGCGGCATTGTCGGGTTATAACTTTCTCACCGGCTGGCCTGACAGGGAGCCTCTTGGGCCGGCAGGCACCATCACGGACTCTCTCGCTCCGCGGTTCAGCGCGGCGGCGCTGGCTGCTGCTCTGATGTGGCGACGATGGACCGGAAAGGGCGTGCGCCTCGACCTGTCGCAGGTAGAAGCAGCGGTGTACTCCCTTTCTCCGTGGATCATGGACTACTCCTGCAACGGTCATATCTCATCACGGGCTGGTAACCGCTCCGCGGTCACGGCGCCTCACGGGGTGTTCAGGTGCCGAGGAGTCGATCGGTGGATAGCGATAGCGACGTGGAGCGACGAGGAGTGGCTACGCCTGAGGGAAATCATGGGGATCAGCGACGAGTCCTTCGATCGCCTCGACGACCGCATGGCTCGAACAGCGGAGCTGGAGGCGCTGATCTCGTCGTGGACGGAGGATCGGGACCGCGATGAGGTCGCAGAGCTTCTACAGGCTTCCGGGATCGAGGCTGTCCCGGTACAGGACTTCGTGGACGTTCTCTCGGACCCTCAGCTCTCGTTTCGTGGACACTTCGTCGAGATGGTCCATCCGGTCATGGGCAAGGGCGTCTACGAGCGCAATGGCTTCAGACTATCGTGCTCCGAGGCAGGGTACTCGCGTACCGGCCCGACCCTTGGGCAGGACACCGCGTACGTGCTCGGCGACATCCTTGGCCTTTCTGCTTCCGAGCAGGCTCGCCTGGAGGCACAAGGAGCGCTCGAGTGAGCCGAGCTGACGTGAGTGGCCGGCCGATCGAGCCTAGGAAGATCGACCTCGACAGGTTCTTCCACCCACGCAGTGTGGCCGTGGTGGGAGCATCGGACACCCCGAGGCGGCCCAACACGGCGATGTACGAAAAGATCCGCAGGTGGGCGAGTGCCTCGGGGGCTGTCGTGTACCCGATCAACCCAACACGGACCGAGGTTGCGGGAGTGCACTGCTATGGCTCCCTGCACGAAGTGCCCGAAGGCATCGATCTGGTGGCCGTGCTGGTGGGTGATCCGATACCGATCATCGAAGATGCGATCGAGCGCAAGGCGAGGTTCGCGGTCGTCTTCGCCGCCGGGTTCGCCGAGGTGGGTTCGAAGGGCGAAAAGCTCCAAGCGAAGCTGGCTTCAATTGTGGCCAAGAGCGATCTGCACGTCCTTGGTCCGAACACCAACTTGAACGCCTTCGAGTCGTTCCGCGACGACCTGAGCGGCAGGTCGATCGCGCTGATCACCCAGAGTGGGCATCAGGGCCGGCCGATCTTCCAGGGCCAGGAGATCGGCATCCGGATCTCGCATTGGGCTCCCACAGGGAACGAGGCGGACCTGGAAGTGGCGGACTTCATCAACTACTTCGCCGATCAAGCCGATGTTGGCGCCATCGCCTGTTATGTGGAGGGCTTCAAGGACGGCAGGGCGCTGATGCTGGCCGCTGACCACGCTGCGAAGCGGGGAGTCCCGGTAGTAGCGGTGAAGGTTGGTCGCACCGGCGCAGGAAGGGCAATGGCTAAGGCTCACACGGGCCACCTGGCAGGATCCGATCAGGTCATCTCGGGCGTGTTTCGCCAGTGCGGCATAGTGAGGGTTGACGGCCTCGACGAGCTTCTCGACGTCTCCGCTGCGCTGGCGCGCTCGCCGGTGCCTAGCGCACCAGTACGATCCAGCGCGCACCGGAGGGGTGTGTGTGTCTATTCGATTTCGGGTGGCACCGGAGCCCACATGGCCGACCTGGTCGCGGCGGCCGGCCTCCGGCTCCCGAAGCTATCGCGGGCCACTCAGAAGCAGCTGCATGAGTGGATCCCTTCATACCTGACCGTGTCGAACCCGGTCGACAACGGGGGCGCTCCCTCCGCGGACTCGCGTGGGAGGAAGATACTGGATGCAATCGTGGCCGATCCCGCTGTGGACCTTGTGATATGTCCGATCACCGGCGCTCTGCCATCGATGGGCAACCGGTTGGCGAAGGACCTGGTGGACGTCTCTCAGACGACGTTGAAGCCGATCTTCGTCGTGTGGGGGTCGCCTGTGGGTGACGAGGTCGCGTACAAGGAGGTGCTCCTCAAGAGCAGCGTGCCTACGTTCCGGACATTCTCGAATGCCGTGCTGGCGGCCCGTGCCTTCTTCGACCATCGAGAGATGGTAGAGAGCTACAGGTCTCCGTTCAGCTCCGTGCCGACGCGGCCTTCACGTGGCGCCGCTACGGCGAGGAGGATTCTTGCCGGCAGCGCTCCTGGCGCGGCGCTCTCGGAGCATGTGTCGAAGCAGCTCCTCTCTGCTTACGGCATTCCTATGGCACGAGAGGAGCTTTGCGCCAGCCCGGCTGCGGCGCTGTCGGCCGCCAGATCCACCGGCTACCCGGTAGTGATGAAGGCGTGCTCTCCGGCGCTCTCGCACAAGTCAGAGCTTGGTCTGGTGGTGACCGGAGTGACGAGCGACAGAGTCGTACGCTCTACGTGGTCCCGCTTGATGGATCTTGGCGCAGCAGAGCTGGGTGGGACGGCGCCAGATGGGATCTTGGTCGCAGAGCAGGTGCACGGTGGGGTCGAGATGGCGCTCGGGATCGCCCAGGACGAGCTGTTCGGTCCGGTCGTGATGCTCGGCTCGGGCGGGATGCTTGTCGAGCTTCTCTCCGACGTTGTCTTCAGGGCGCCCCCGTTCTCCAAGACAGAGGCACGGCGTATGATCTCAGAGCTGAAGGGCAGCCGGCTGCTGCGTGGGTACCGTGGGGGCACTGGAGCAGACATCGGCGCGCTGGTAGGTTGTGTGATGAAAATCCAGCGTTTGGCGCTTGACCTTTCCGGAGAGCTGCTCGAGGTGGACGTGAACCCGCTTTATGTGATGGAGCGCGGAGCCGTTGCGCTCGATGCGCTGGTTGTGGGCCGGTAGCTCGGATTGGATGCAACATGAGACCCAACATGAGACCCAACATGAGACCAATGGCAGCAAGCCTTAGAGCGGGCGGAGACGATCGTGTCGGACGGAGGAAACCGTGGTAGCTGAAGCCGGCGAAGCGGTTGGCGATCTGCTGAGGAGCCTTGACGAGGGCGTCCTGTGGCTTACCCTCAATCGTCCGGACGCGGCCAACTCTCTCACACCGGCAATGCGCGATCAGCTCAGCAGTTGGCTGGAGGATGCCTCGGGTGATCCGGCGGTTCGTTGCGTCGTGCTCACCGCGACCGGCACGAAGGGATTTTGCACCGGTGCGGACCTGCGGGCCACGTCCAGGATGGCCACACCAGCGCCGAGCTCGGGTGCTGCGGCGAGCTCGGGGGCCAGCGAAGCGCCAGGGCCCGTGGTCGGCGACGCGGCACGCATGATCCGCAATGGCTGGCAGCGGCTGGTGTCAGCGGTCCTCGACTGCGAGAAGCCGGTGGTGGCTGGGGTGAACGCGACCGCCGCGGGTGGAGGCATGCACCTCGCCCTGGCGTGTGACATCGTGATCGCTGCTGAGGAGGCCAAGTTCATCGAAGTCTTTGTCCGCCGCGGCATAGCTCCTGATGCTGGTGGCGCGTACCTGCTGGCGAGGCTCATCGGCCCCCAGAAGGCAAAGGAGCTCTTCTTCTTCGGTGACGACGTTCCTGCAGCTGATGCTCAGCGGATGGGGCTGGTGAACCGGGTGGTGGCGCGTTCCGAGCTGCAGGGGACGCTCGCCGAGGTGGCTGGCAGGCTGGCTCGCAGCCCCACGAAGGCGGTTGGCGCTGCGAAGTGGCTCGTGAACCGCTCACTCGAGGTCGACAGGGTGACCTCTTTCTGGGAGGAGGCCGTGGCTCAGGAGATGGTGACCCGTACCGACGACGCGAGGGAGGGCATGATCAGCTTTGTCGAGAGGCGTACCCCGGAGTTCAAGGGGCGCTGAGGACGGCCGGTCGGGAGCTCGAGCGGCGCTGAGAGGGACCGTAGCGGGCGGCTCCTACATCAGGGGCTGGAGACCGACAGCTGATGCTTGAGAACTTTGCCTGTCGCGTTGCGAGGCAGCGCGTCGACGAAGGTGATCTTGCGGGGAACCTTGTAGTCTGCGAGACGCTCGGTGCAGAAAGAGCGCAGCTCCTCAACTGAGATTGCTGCCGACGGACGCAGCTCCACGAAGGCCGCGATATCCTCTCCGAGCACGTCGTGGGGTATCCCGATCACGGCTGCATCCTCGACTGCGGGATGCTCGAGGATCGCGGCTTCGACGTCGATCGGGTAGATGTTGTTCCCGCCGCGGATGACAACCTCTTTGTCCCTGCCGACCAGGTAGAGGTAGCCGTCCTGGTCGAGGTAGCCCAGATCGCCCGTATGGAGCCATCCGCCTATCCAGGTGCGCTCAGTGGCCTCGGGGTCGTTGAAGTACTCTCGCTCTCTGCCTGGCATGCGGATGAGCACCTCCCCGACCTCACCCGCAGGTTGATCTGAGCCATCTTTCGCGATGCGGACCTCCATGGGAGCGAGCGGCTGTCCGACGGACCCTACGTGGCGCTCGGACTCGCCAGCGGGCATGGCGCAGAAGGCAGGCCCTGCCTCGGTGAGGCCGTAGCCGTTGGTCACCATCGCGGATGGCATCCGTCGCTGGAGAGCCGCGAGCGTGTTGGGAGTGATCGGGGCGCTGCCGATGGCAAGAATCGTGATGGATGACAAATCGGCGGTCTCGAAGTTCTCGTGGCCCAGGAGCAGGCGCGCCATCGCGGGAACGATGAACGCAGCTGTGGGTCGATCCTCCTCGACTGCGCGGATCCATCGGGCAGCATCGAACTGCGGCTGGTAAAGGCCGGTCATCCCGAGCTTCATCGGGTTGTACACGAAGCTGATGCCGGCGAAGGTGAAAAGCGGGCTCGAGTGCATCCACATGGCGCCCAACCACGCGGGCACAGCGTTCGGGAGCAGGGAGGCGCTCTTGTGCTTCACCGCTACGCCCTTTGGCATGCCGGTCGTGCCGGAGGTGTACATGATGTCCGCGAGGTCGTCCTCGACGAGGGCGACCTGGAAGGCGCCCTCGTCGGCGGCTAGAACCTCCTCGAGGCTTATCTCTGTCACCGGGTGGGAGCCCCGGGAGTCCGTGGAGGTCGAGATGCCGGCCGGGGCGGGGCCGGCCTGTGTCTGCGTGCCGGCCGGGGTAGTGGCGGAGGTGCTGCTGTTGTCGCTGTTGTCGCTGCTGGGTCCCTGAGCGCCTGCCTGCACGCCTGTGATCAGCCAGCGGACGTTCTCGGCTCCGGCAGCGAGAGATCGGGCGTTGGAAACGAGATTGCCTGCGGTGAGGATCGCCAGGGAGCCGGAGTGCTCGAGGATGAGAGCTAGCTCTCGTGGGGCCAGGCGGGTGTTGAGCGGTACGACCACGGCTCCGGCCTTGTGCACCGCGCTGTAGGAGAGGATCCACTGCAGAGCGTCGCATGTCTCGAAGTAGATGGCCACCCTGTCGCCCTTGGAGATGCCGAGATCTGCCAAGCCTCGTGCCAGCCTGTTGGAGTCCTGCTCCCATTGAGAGAAGGTGATGGAGCCTCCGTCGAGGATGCGGTAGCCCAAGGCGTCAGGGTAGCTCTCCGCCATCATTCGTAGTTGGTCTGTGAGCAAGAAAGTCAAGATGTCAGTTCCATTCGCTCAGTCTCGTCGTTCCCGGCAGCCGTGTTCCTGTCGTTCTTATTGAATTCCTACCGCGCAGATCGAATCGTGGCGGGTCTTCGTCTCGGCGCAGAATCATCCATCCGGCCTGCCAAGTTCATGGCAGAGCACGGCTCGATGACGCGATCGACACGAGTGTGAGGCTGCCGGAGATGAGCACCAATCTACTCCCCTTCGGTGATGCTCACCACCTCAGGCCGGGCGGAGGTGGCGGCCGGGCGGTGTAAGGTTCCCAAGCAGTATGCGAATCTTGTACTGCGATGTGGACACGCTCCGGGCCGATCACACGACGCCCTACGGCTACGGGCGAGCCATCACCCCTAATCTGGAGTCGGTTGCGCGCGAAGGCGTGGTGTTCGACCGCTGTTACGCGTCGGACTCTCCATGTGCGCCGTCCCGGGCTGCGCTGACGAGCGGCCAGTTCGGCATCACGACCGGCGCCATAGCAAATTTCGGTCCGGCAGCGGATATACGCCTCTTCGATCGGACTCGCTACGGGCCGTTCTTCGGCGGCCATCTCTACCGCAACGGAGTGTTCACCTCGTCGATCTCCTGCTTTCCCGAGCGCCATCTCGCCTACTGGTTCCTCGGCAACTTCCGGGAGTGGTCCAAGCCGTCGCTTTCCAACGGTGATGACGAGGACGCGGCTACCGTGACAGACGCCGCGATCGACTGGCTTCGAAGGCGCGGCCGAGGCGATGACTGGTTCCTGCAGGTTCACTATTGGGATCCGCACACTCCGTATGTCGAGCCTCGCTCATGGCGCGATCGTGCTGCTGCGGCCGGCGACCCGCCGGCTTGGCCCGATGAAGCGGCGATCGTTGCACATGCCGAGGTATATGGACCGCACACCGCTCTCGACCTCTACGAGGGCGACGGTAGCTGGTCGGTGCCTGCACCGGGCTCGCCGAACCCGGAGACTATGCCGGACGCCATCCGCGATCGAAGCGACTACGTGAAGCTGGTCGATGGCTACGACGGTGCGGTCGCCTACTGGGACCACCATCTCGGACGGCTTCTCAATGAGCTGGCGGACCTCGGGATCGACGGCGAGACGGCGGTGATAGTCGCATCCGACCATGGCGAGTGCCTTGGCGAGAACGGCTGTTACGGCGACCATCCGATGGCCAACGAAGCCACGCACCACGTGCCCATGGTGATCCGTTGGCCAGAGGTGACGACCCGGGTTGGCGACGACCGCCGGCACGTGGCCGGTCTCGTGTACCACATCGATCTGTGCCCGAGCATCTGCGACCTTCTGGGGCGCGATGTGCCAGATGGCTGGGACGGAGAGTCCTTTTCTGCCGCACTGAGGGGCGAGGACTTTGCTGGCAGGGACTACCTGGTATTGAGCCACGGCGCGTACACCTATCAGCGGGCGTTGCGGTCTCGAAGCCACCTGTACATCCGAACGCTGCATCCGGGGTGCTGGCGGCTGGAGAACGAGCAGCTCTACGCGATCGAGGGGGATCCCCACATGACTCGAGACCTGATCAGCTCCGACGCGACGACGGCTGCGAGGATGAGCGAAGAGCTCGACCAGTGGCGCGAAGCCCATCTGAGCCTTGCGAGCCAGCCGCGCGATCCGATGGAGGCGCGCCGTTACGAGGGGCCTGCCGACGCGTTCTCCCTGGAGCGTTACCTATACCGGCTGAGAGAGACAGGCCGTTCGCACCTTGGGGCGGATCTCGAGCGCCGGCTCGCTGCAGAACCGGTGGCGAGCGGCGTCTGGCAGCCGCAAGCATGACCCAGGAGATTCGCAACGACCTGCGTAACGTGGCGATCGTCGCCCACGTCGACCACGGCAAGACGACACTGGTGGACGCGATGCTTCGCCAGACGGGAGCGTTCAGGGAAGGCGCAGAGGTAGAGGACCGGGTCCTCGACTCGAACGACCTCGAGCGGGAGAAGGGCATCACAATCCTTGCCAAGCATGTCGCGGTTCGCTACAGGACCACGAAGATAACGATCGTCGATACTCCCGGGCACGCCGACTTCGGCGGGGAGGTAGAGCGAGGCTTGTCTATGGTCGACGGAGTTCTCCTGCTGGTAGACGCATCGGAAGGCCCGCTTCCTCAGACGCGCTTCGTGCTTCGCAAGACTCTCGAAGTCCGAAAGGCTGTGATCGTAGTCGTGAACAAAGTCGACCGGTCAGACGCTCGCTCAGCAGAGGTCGTGCGTGAGATCGAAGAGCTCTTCTTGGATCTCGATGCAGACGAGGACCAGATCGACTTTCCGATCTTGTACGCTAATGCGCGGGCGGGCTGGGCATCGCGGGAGGCAGGCGTGGAAGGCAATGACCTCACCCCGCTCTTCGACGAGATCCTTGCGCACGTGCCTCCACCGGAGCACGATCCCAATCGGCGCCTTCAGGCTCTCGTAACCAACCTCGACTCCTCGCCGTATGTCGGGAGGCTCGCAATTTGCCGGGTGCACCACGGACGGCTGGTGCGTGGAGCTATGGTCGCTTGGTGTCGTGCCGGCGGCGTGACCACTTCGACCAAGATCACCGAGCTCTACACCACTGAGGGGCTCGACCGCGTAGAGGCGGCGGAGGTGGGCCCGGGCGAGATAGCGGTGGTTGCCGGGATCTCGGAGATAACGATCGGGGATACATTGGCCGATGTTGTCGAACCTGAGCGACTTCCGGCAATCGTCGTTGACGAACCCAGTCTTTCAGCGACTATCGGGGCGAACACCTCACCGCTCACCGGTGCAGAGGGTACGAAGCTCACGGCAAGGCTGGTTAAGGGACGCCTCGATGCCGAGCTGATCGGCAACGTCTCGCTGCGGGTGCTCGAGGGTGGCCGGCCAGATACCTGGGAGGTGCAGGTGCGCGGCGAGCTGCAGCTAGCTGTCCTCGTGGAGACGATGCGCCGCGAGGGCTTCGAGCTCACGGTTGGCAAGCCGCAGGTCGTGACACGCGAGATCGACGGCCGACTCTGTGAGCCGGTCGAGCAGCTCACGATCGATGCTCCCGAAGACTATCTCGGCGTCATCACCCAGCTGCTCGCACTGCGCAAGGGCAGGCTCATGGAGATCGTGAACCATGGCACCGGCTGGGCCCGTATGGACTACATCGTTCCCGCCCGGGGTCTCATCGGCTTCCGGACCGAGCTCCTCTCAGAGACGCGGGGCACGGCCATCCTCCACCATCTCTTCGACGGCTGGGAGCCATGGTCCGGCGAGCTCCGAGCCCGTCGCAACGGATCGATGGTCGCCGATCGAAGGGGCGTGGCCACGGCCTACGCCTTGATGTCGCTCCAGGAGCGAGGAGTGCTGTTCATCGCTCCGGGTGCGGAGGTCTACGAGGGCATGATCGTGGGTGAGAACGCAAGGGCAGAGGACATCGACGTCAACCCGACGAAGGAGAAGAAGCTGACCAATATGCGCTCGTCGACAGCGGACGAGCTCGAGAGGCTCACGCCGCACAGGCAGCTGTCTCTTGAGCAGTCCCTCGAGCTCATATCCGAGGACGAGTGCGTCGAGGTCACGCCCAAGGCGACCAGGTTGCGAAAGGTCGTCTGTTCCAGGGCGGAACGGGCGAAGCTCCGCAGCCGGGCGCGGCGCGTGGAGGCTTCCGCGGCCGGCCTGCGCGCCTGACGGTTGCCTGGGAGGAGCGGGGCGGCTCGAGGGGGAAGGGGCGCTATGAGGGAGGAGGGGCGCTATGACGAGGAAGCCGGGGCCGAGGCCATCGGGCTCGGGCCGCTGATGGCCTAACGATTTCACCACACTTCTCTTACCTGCAATTCAGCCTGATGTAGTTGACTCAGAGAGCGTATGGAGAGATTGCGGACTCGTCGGCTTGGATGGAAGGTGGCCGCGGTGGTGGTGACGGCTATCGTGCTTGGATCCGCGGTGGCATTTGCTGCTGGCCACGGTCACGGTCATCGTCACGGGGGTCATTCCCACCGCGGTGGGGTGGTCGCGGTTGATGGCGCGGTGGCGAGGCTCGGCGCCGCGATCTCGAGCTTGTCCCTAACGGGAACCGTGACGGCGCCAGCAACCCTCGCGCTCTCTCCGGGAGGCTCCGGACGGGTGTCGGCAGTGAACGTCATTGCAGGGCAGAGCGTGGTGGCCGGCCAAACTCTGGCTACCCTGGTCAACCCGAGCCTTGAGGCCCAGCTTGCCGAGGCGCAAGCTGCTGTATCCACGGCGCAGGCGAAGCTCGCCGCTGCGGAGGCGGGCCCGACCACGCAGGATGTCCAGCTCGCGGAGATCGGAGTGCAGAAGGCGCAGCTGGCGCTAGCGGCGGCACAGGAAAGCTACGGAGCGACACAGGCCGAGTACTCGAAAGGAACGGCGACCTCAGCGCAGGTGGCCGAGGCGCAGAATGCAGTTGCCCAAGCCCAAGCGGGGGTAGAGCTAGCCCAGGCTGAGCTGGCGCAACTGGAGGCGCCCCCGTCTCCCGCGTCACTGCAGGCGCTGTCCGACGCGGTTACCCAGGCGCAGGCAGCCGCGTCGGTGGTTCAGGCCGCGTTGAACGAGGATACTGTAACCGCTCCGTACGCCGGCATTATCGTTGCGGTAGACGCCGTAGTGGGTGAGCAGGTCACCCCATCGGCAGTCATTGCAACGCTGCAGGGGGCACAGCTCACCGTACAAGCGCCGATGGCTGAGCAGTACCTGTCCATCGTCCACCCGGGCGACCCGGCGAGCATCACGACACCAGCTGGGCCGCAGCCGCTTGCCGGCGCCGTCGGCGCGGTGTCTCCCGTGAGCAGCGCGTCATCGCTCAGTTTCATGGTGACCGTGAACCCCACGAGCACGCCGTCGTGGCTGCGTGCCGGCGAGTCCGCCACCGTGGCGATCGTGGTCTCGCGGGTCTCCTCTGCTGTTCTCGTGCCCACCAGCGCGGTCGTCACCATCTATGGACATCCGCAAGTGTTCGTGATCGGCCCGGCCAGCACGGTCAAGCTGGTCGACGTGACGCCGTCAGTGTCCGATGGGACGACCAGCATGGTTGGTGGCATCGCTGCGGGCACGATGGTTGTCGCGGTTGGCCAGACGTACCTCGGCGCCGGCGCAAAGGTGCGGGTGTCTGGGACCATACCTGTACCCAGCTCGGTCACGGGGAATGCTGTGGGTGGGCTGCTCTCCCTCTCGGCTTCCACAGCGCCAGCAGGTGGCACAGGGGGCACAGGCGGTTCGGGCGGCAAGGCTGGCGGCAAGGGTGCGGGCGGAGCGGGAGGATCGGGAGCAGGTGGCTTGGGAGCCGCGGGCGGCGCAGGTGGCGCGGGCGCAGGCGGCGCGGGCACAGGCGGCTTGTGAGGCGCAGGACCGTGACTTCGTGAGTTGGAACCTCACCGCACTGTCCATCAAGCGCCCCGTCACCATACTGATGGTGCTCGGCTTCTTCGTCATCGCCGGTGCGGTGGCATTCACAAAGCTGCCCGTGCGGAGGCTGCCGAACGTCAACTTTCCTTACGTGAGAGTAGTGATCGGAGATCCCGGCACCAATGCGTCGACGATCTCGCAGTCGATCACCACACCGGTGGAGAAGGCGCTCAGCTCTGAGTCTGGCGTAGTCTCCATGGTCGGCAGCTCGAGCCCTGGACGCTCGGTCGTTGCTTTGGAGTTCACGGGAGGGACGAACGTGGACCAGAAGGCCTCCAGCATCTCGCTTGCGCTCGAACGTATCGCAAGGGGCCTACCTGCGGGGGCGACTCCGCCGTCGATCCTGAAGGCGAACCCGTCGGCGCTTCCGATGATGGACGTGGCATTGTCTGGAGCGCTCGCGCCGTCCCAGCTCTACGATCTGGCGACGAACGTCGTTGCGCCAGCTATCCAGGAGATCCAGGGCGTGGCCCAGGTGTCCGTCGTAGGGGGAAGGGCGCCCGTCGTGCGCGTGGACGTGTCGGCCTCCAAGCTCGCCTCCTATGGCCTTTCGATGGCGCAGGTGACCGGCGCGTTGAGGGCGCAGAACACGGCGGTAACCGGTGGGTTGACGGTGGTAGGGGACCAGGAGTTGCTCGCCCGCACTCACGGCGGGTACCCGTCGGTGGAGGCCCTGCAGTCCCTGCCGATTGCCGGGAGAACCGGCGGGGCGGTCCTCCTGGACGACGTGGCAACGGTCAGCTCGGGCCTAGCTCAGGCTCAGTCCTACGCGACGTTGAACGGCAAGCCAGCGGTCGGGATGGTCATCACCGCGTCCTCGACCGCCAACGCGCTCTCCGTTGACACTGCGATCCGCTCGACCCTCTCCAATCTCGCGCACCAGCTGCCTCCTGGGGTGTCCACGGTGGTGACCGGGGACGTGACGAACTACGTCCGCGGCGCTCTGTCGAACGTGGAGCTCGACCTTTTCCTTGGGATCTTCATCGCTGCGCTCGTGCTCGCTCTGTTCCTTCACCGTCTGGCGAACACGATGATCGTGATGTTCGCCATCCCGGTCTCGCTCGTCTCGACCTTCGCGTTCATGTACTTTGCAGGCTTCAGCTTAGATCTCATATCCTTGATGGCTCTCTCGTTATTGATCGGCATCCTGGTTGACGACTCGATCGTGATACTGGAGAACATCGCCCGTCACCGCGCGATGGGCAAGGCGCCAGCGGTCGCGGCGGTAGATGGCCGGATGGAGATCGGGGCTGCTGCAGTAGCCATCACATTGACCGACGTTGTCGTCTACGCGCCTGTGGCGTTCGTATCGGGTAACGTCGGCCAGCTCTTCAGGGAGTTCGGCCTGACGATCGTCGCTGCGACACTCTTCTCCCTTCTCGTCTCCTACACGCTTACCCCAATGCTCGCGTCGCGCTGGTCCCGCCCGGCGAGGCCGTCGTCTCTGGGCGCTCGCTTCGGAACGAGGTTCGATGCCGGCTTCAACTCGATGCGGAACGGTTACCGGCGGGTCATTGCGTGGGGCCTGCGGCGCCGGCTCGCGGTGCTCGGTGTCGCAGTGGCCGCGCTGGTAGGAACCGTGGGGATCATCCGCTCTGGCGTTCTTCCGACGACCTTTGTCCCGCCGGAGGACAATGGCGTTCTCACGGTCAATGCCAAACTGCCCGCTGGCACGCCGCTGTCTACAGCTCAGACCACACTTGCGAGCTTTTCGAAGCGTATCCAGGCGCTCCCGGGGGTGGTTCAGGTCTTCGTGTCCACAGGGTACGGAGGTGGCACGGGCGCTGCCCACAACCTGGGACAGATAACCGTTGATCTCGCTCCGCGGGGGAGCCGACCTTCGATCAAGACGTACTCGAAGAAGGTGGGGAAGCTGGAGCGCAGGTACCCGGGCCTCGTAGCCCACGGACATGTCCAGAGCCCGTTCGTCGCTGGTGGGGCGCGCGCTGCCTCGGTGGACATCCTGGGCCCCAACCTCTCGACGCTCAACCGGCTTGCGTCGACGATCGCGGCGCACCTCGCCCACAACCCGGCGGTGTCCCAAGTGTCCACCTCGGTGGCGACGCCGACACCCGAGCTGTCCATCAACGTGAACCAGCCTGTGGCCACCTACCTCGGTGTCTCGACAACGACTATCGGTGACACGGTCGCGGCCGCGCTCGGTGGCGCCAGCGTGCCGCCCCTCGTAACGTCGTCGACGGCTCCGGCCGAAGCGGTCCAGGTGGCCCTCGACGGCGGGACCAAGCTGTCACCTGGTCAGATCGGAGAGATCGGCGTGCCAAGCGCGCATGGGGTGGTCCCGCTCTCTACGGTCGCGAGCTTCACTGAGGTTCCAGGGCCTGCTCAGATCACCCAAGTCAACAGGGAGTACGCGGTATCGGTATCGGCCTCCAGCCCCAGCGGCAGCTCGGGCCCAGCGACTGCAGCACTGCTCGGGGCCGCGAGCTCAGTAGGGCTGCCCACCGGCTACGCGATACAGGTAGGTGGGCAGTCGGCGCAGCAGCAGCGCGCCTTTGGACCGCTGATCCAGGCGCTTGGGCTTTCAATACTGCTCGTCTATATGCTCATGGCTGCGCTGTACGAGTCCCTTGTGGATCCCCTGGCCGTTCTTTTCGCTGTGCCATTGGCCACAGTTGGGGCGCTTCTGGCCCTCTGGGCATCGGGCCTTTCGATCTCGATCTTTGCCCTGCTGGCGATGATCATGCTCATGGGATTGGTCTCGAAGAACTCGATCCTGCTCATCGACTATACGAAGACGCTTCGCAAGCGCGGCGTACCCCGTAATGACGCGATCATTGAATCCGGCGCAACGCGGATACGGCCGATCTTGATGACGACGATGGTGATGGTAGGGGCCATGCTTCCGCTGGCCCTGGGGCACGGATCTGGAGCATCTGAGAGGATGCCGATCGGTACGGTGTTGATCGGCGGGTTGATCTCATCGACCGCCCTGACCTTGCTCGTGGTTCCTGTGCTCTACAGCTTGCTTGATGACGGCGTCTCCCATCTGGGCCAGCTGAGCCGTCGCTGGCGCGCAGGCAGCGACGTGCCAGGTACCGCGACTGTGATGGCGACAACCGGGGCCGGTGAGGCCCAACCCACAGCAGCCACCACGACCTCGCAGTACCCGCCGGGGCTCGTGCCTCCCCCAGGGCCTGAAGGGCCCACAGGGCCAGGGCACGGACCAGGGCCCACAGGGCCGGTGCCAGGGCACGGTTAGCTGGCTGATGATGGCCGTGGAGCAAGACGTGTGGATCGCGACGAGTGGATCGCGACGTGTCAACCGAGAGCAAGCAAGTCAACTGAGAGCAAAAAGGAGCAACTAGATGGCATTTCGATCTCGCTTTACCATGATGATCCGCAGGGTCACTAGGACGGAAAGCACCAGCGGCGCCAGCGGCGCCAGCCGCACCAGCGGCGCCAGCAGGTGTGGTGGTCGCGAGCGCTTCCTTGCCGTAGCTGCGAAGTCGGGCGCGCTGTTGGTGGTGGCTGTCATCGCCGCCGCGTGCTCGTCGAGTCAACCGTCATCTGCAACGGCCACTACATCGGCGTCGCACCATGCGAAGCGGCGGCACGCTGTTGCAGAGACGGTTACCGCTGTATCCCCTTCGAGCATCACGGTGCGAGGCGCTGGCGGTGTGCTCAGGTCTTTCGTAGTCACATCCGCAACACAGTTCCGGGAAGGTCGCACCGCGGGGTCCGAGTCGCTCGTGACAGTGGGGGAGCGGGTGCGGGTCAGGCTCTTGGCCGGGGCTTCGCAGCCGACTGCGAAAGCGGTCCTCGTCCTTCCTGCCGAGGTAACAGGCACGGTGACGGCGGTCAGCGCAAGCGGGTTCACCCTGACCGCTGTCAACGGTGCATCTGAGAGCATCTCCACCACGTCGGGCACGGTATATCGTCAAAAGAAGGCGACCGTCGCAGCCTCCGCGCTTCACGTGGGCGACAGCGTGCGAGCTCTCGGGCATTCGAGCGCCAACGGGTCGCTGACCGCCACGGTCGTCAGCATCCTGCCGGCTACGGCTCGCAAGCACTCCAGCTACACGGGCTGAGCCAGTCAGCGAGCTCCAGCCAGTCAGTCGTTGAGCTGGCTGGAGGTCGTGGAGCTCGCTGTGCGCCGGTCAGTCGCTCAAGGGGAGCACCAGGCCGGGTCGTTCCAGCACCCCGCCCTCGCGTGCTGGCCGGACGGCGGTGCCGATTGCGAGGTACTCGGTGGTATGCGATCCCCATGAGTGGCTCATCTGGGAGAGGTTGACGCCAACTATCCCTTCAGCCTCGAGCTCCTCGGCCTCTCGCTGCATGCGATCCATTGCCAGCTCACGTGCTTCGTAGAGCGCCTGTGTGAAGGTCGGGAGCTCTGCGTTCCTGCCAAGATTGCCGAGGACCGAGCCAAGGCGCTGGTGGGCAATGTGGTAGACGCAGGTTCCCATCACGAGGCCGAGCGGGGCATAGCCGGTCTGCAGGAGCGTCCAGAAGTCTTGTCCCGAAAGGTCGCTTGTGAACGGCTTGTTCTTGTTGTTCCTCCAGGACTTGCCGTCTTCTGCTTTTACGGCGGTGCCGACTGCGATGAACTCGGCGATGTCGGAGCCCCACTCCTTCAGCTCCACGTCTAGGCGTACGCCGACGATGCCGTCTGCTCCGAGAATGTCTGCTTCAGCCTCCATCCGTCCCATGGCAAGCTCCCTGGCCTTGTACATCGCCTGGCTGAGGACGTCCAGCTCCTGGCTGTTGCCCCAGCGCGAGAATTGGATGCCGACATGATAGATGGAGCTCCCGAAGACCAGGCCCAGTGGATGGAACCCAACCTCCTTCACCAGGAGGAACTCGTTGACGCTGAGGTCGCTCGTGAATATCTGGCGTCCACCGGCCCCTGGCTCCAGCTCGGCGAGCCGGCGCATAGCCTCCTTTGGGATCTGGACATCTGTCTCCGACCCCGAAGGCACTTCGCTTGTCTCAGTCTTCTTTGCCATTGATCTAGTACCTCACTCCTGGAAAATCGACCTCACTACTCACTCCTGGCTAACCGCCTCTCATCTCTGCACAGCTGTTGCAACCGCCGTGCAGCCACCCGCCCACCTGGCCACCCGCCCACCTGGCTACCCGCCCACCTGGCTACCCGCCCACCTGGCTACCCGCCCACCTGGCTACCCGCCCACCTGGAGGCGGGAGCCTGGAGCCTGGAGTCGGGAAGCTCATACCACTGGGCGCAGGCCCTCACCACCCATCACCGTCCGGCTGCCTGCGGTCGGGGTCCCCGTTGGGGACCTGTTTGACCGGGTGAGCGCGAGTGCGAGAAGGGCCTTAGGGGGAGAACCGCCGGCGATCTGTGTTGTCGCGCGGCACGCCGTTGCGACGTGAAGCGGGCTATGGCAGTTCCCATCGCGGACACCTCTACGACATGGTCCTGGCCCCCGCCGTTCGAGCACTCCTTCTCGTGCAGGTTCATGGTCATGTTGGCCACGACGACCCCGTCTGCGCCCATGCGAGATGCGTCCGTCGCTAGGCGTTGCCTTACGGCATGCCGTCCGGCGTGGATGAGCTCGGAGTGGCCCGTGATCTCTACGTTAGAGGTTGTCAACTGGCTTTCCTGGCTGCGAGTCAGCCAGTCGTCGTGGCGAATCCAGGATGTCGCCACGAGCAGGAGCCCGCATGGAACCCACCCATGCATGACGAGCTTGGCGAAGTCCTCACCGGAGAGGTCGGACCCGAACGGCTGGCGGGGACGCACGTCGCCTGTTGCCCGGACTGCGGTGCCGATGAGCTCGAGCTCGATGGCATAAGGCTGCTGTGCGAACCTGCCGAAGCGCACGGTCACGCCGACCACCCCGTCGCCGCCGAGAGCTGTGCACTCGGCGAGCATCCGGCTGAGCGCTTGATGGCGCAGCGTGTCGAGAGCATCGCTGAGCGGCGCCATCTCCAGCGGTGTGACGCCGCCCGGGTTCCAGCCAACCTGCTGCATGCCGTAGCCGCCGCGATAGCCGTAGCCGCCGTAGGTCGGCATGTACCCGCATCTCCATGAGCCCGAGTAGGAGATGTTGAACACGGAGGCGCCCATGACCTGCCCTACCGGCCGGAAGCCGACGGAGTGGATAGCGTTGTGCTCGGCGACGCTCAGGTCGCTGGTGTAGGTGCCAGAAGAGGAGAGGTCGGCGAGGCGCGCCATCGACTCCAGAGGGAGTTGACCGGCCGCCAAGCGCTCTGCCGACTGCTGGCGGGCAGCTATACGGGCAGGATCATCTCGAGGCGGCTGTGGTGACAAGTAGGACCGGCCTCAGGTCACGAGGCGCGACAGAGCTTCGTGGCTTGCCATGCTCCGCTGCGCTTCCTCGGACAGAGCGTGAGCAAGCTGCTCTACCCACACGTCGACCGGCTGGTCCTCTGTCTTGAGCGTGATCCCCCGCACAATCGTGGCAATGTGCGCCACCACGCCCCGAGCCTCCCTCGTGAGGCTTAGCTCGCGTTCTCCTAACGTGACCGTGAGCTTTCTTACCGAGCCCTGCTCGTTACGGTGCAGGATCCCGCGAGAGCGGTCCCGGTCGATGCGAACGCACCCCGGAAGCGAGGCTGAAAGCTTCGAAGCCAGGACGTCGAGGAAGGTGTGCAGGTCTCCCGCGTCGGTACGCAGCGATGCGCTGAGCATCTCAAAGGACAGGGGATCGACTTGATCGCCCTGGGCGCCTGCGACGCTGTTCCCATCGTCTTGCACGAGGTGATCATACACCGCGAAGGGAGCGCTTTACCGCGCGCACCTGACGCCTGACCCCCGCGCCACGCACCTCAGGTGTCATGCAGCGCGGTATGCTTAGTGCATGACAACGACACAGATCGCCGTTCGGCTGCCGGCGGAGATGGTTGATGAGCTGGACCACCTGGTGCCCACGCCGCATGGGTCCCGCTCCGAAGCGGTTCGGCGCGCCATCGAGATGTACCTGTACCGGCTTGCTGCCGAGCACGACGCCATCGTCTACGACCGCCAACCGTTCACCGACGCCGAGATGTCGCTCGCGGACGACCCCGATGAGTGGAGCAGCGCGCCACAGTGGTGAGGGGAGAAATTTGGTGGGCCGAGACGCCTGGCGGCGACCGACCCGTGCTGGTAATGACGCGGGATCCCGTGGCGGACCGGATCGGAGCCGTTGTCGTCGCTGTGTGCACACGCACCGTTCGGGGGGTGATGAGCGAGCTGAGCCTCGGGCTCGAGGACGGCATGCCAGAGGCGTGCGTTGCCACCTTCGACAATCTCCACACCGTGCGCCGGTCCCAGCTCCGGCGCCGGATCACCCAGTTGTCACCGGCGAAGATGCAGGAGGCATGCCGCGTGTTGTCGAACGCCCTCGGCTGCCGATGATCGTGGTCTGTTCCGGAGGGTGGACGGTGCGAGATGTATTGACCGATGATCGGCGCTGGGCTCTGTCAAGCCCCTGGTGATGCGGTTCGGAGCCCGGCATCAGACGCAGCGCGAAGCAGGCGCTCGTCATATGCGACCATGCCTGACAAGTCAGGCCCCAGGGTCGTGGCTGCGGCGAGATGCAAGGCATCGAGGGCTCGCAAGGTGGATGGCTCGACCCGACCTGCCTTGTCGAAAGTGTCGGCGTCGATACGTATCACATCACACTCGGCCAGCAACCGTTCGGCACGAGCAGGAGCTCGTCCACCCGCTCGCCATGCAGCCCTACGGAGCTCCGTACGATGCAAGTCCGAAACGATCCACAGTTTCCGTTCAAGCCATTTGCGCAATGCCTGAGTTTCGGGCTCGGGTCTGACGAGTTTGGCCAATGCCGAGGTGTCGAGATACCAGATCTCCACGTTAGCGCTCGTCGGCGCGCAGCCCAGCAAGCGCCTCCGAAACCGACATTCCCTCATCGGGCGGGAGATCTGCGTCGATTTCCTGGAGAACCTCAGCGAGAGAACGGCCGGGACCGGGTGCGATCCGACCTTCGGTTATTAGTGACGTGTAGCCATGAGGCTCTGACAGCGGCACGATCTTTGCAATTGGCCGTCCGCGATCGGTCACGATCACCGATTCCCGCGCGCGTACGCGCGCCAGCCAACGACTGGCATCTCTTCTCAACTCGCGGACTCCGATCGTCGCCATGTGTGACATGGTAGCACGTTATGCCAGCTTGCGCCGGCCGCCGCGGCGCCAAGAACTTGTGGGCGCGGGACACACTGAACGGTTCTCTACCTCCCAATCCAATTCACGTAACTGGTTCCGCAAGCGTGCGCGTTCTCCAGCCGGCTCGACACAACCCCGCGGTGTTCGGGCTGTCGCCCGCCTGTAGCAACACGTAGCCCCAAGTGCTGCACTCGGCTCATGACCAAGACTATTGCCCAGCGGGAGCTGCGCAACGACAAGGCTCGGGTGATCGACGCGGTGGCTGCCCGCAGCTACGGCCAGATCGTCGCTGCCGTCGCTGAATTGGGCCGCTCCCACCGCACTCGGATCACCGACCTGCTTATCGCGGCCACGGCGCATGCCAATCGCTTACGGCTCTACACCCGGAACCCGCTGGACTTCGGCGGGCTCGGTGGGCTGATTGAGATGATCGTGATCTGAAGCCGGGCGCCGGGAGGG
>JAJYWA010000126.1 GCA_021791755.1 Actinomycetes bacterium
GTGACCAGGTCATGGTCGGTGGTCGCACCCTTTTCGTATCATCCTCCTATGCCGACAACGATCTTGGTCCTCTGCGCTCGCTCGCTCGGTGACGAGCAGCGCACCAGCGTGCGCCGGTCGGATCACCTCTGCGGGGAGCATCCAAGTACTTCGGTGCGCCCGCAGCTACTATCCGTGACGATGGTGCCGCCAGCGACGACCTCGCCTAGGTCATGGAGCCGACTTCCCCCCACGACGGAGGTCCGGGAGACACGTGTGCGCGTGCCGGTCGCCCCCAGCCGAGCTGGATGTGACACATTCAGAGACTGGACCCACGAAGCTCGAGTGACGTACTCTGCTCTCTCCGGACAGCTCGCACAACGTCTCGCGACCGACGATCAGGTGTCCGCCCTGGCGGAGGCCGCTGCATGAGGATGAGCGTTCAGGCAGACGCTGTCACACCTACTCATCCAATTCCGCCGTCCTCCTCGTCTCTCGACGGCGGGACGCTGAAAGACACGCCGGCGAACCGTGCACTTCGACCACTGACGACCCCGCAGGAGGTCTTCGAAGCGCGACACCTCCAGAAGGCGGCGGTCTACGCCGATAGCAAAACCCTTCTATTCCATGGGGAAGTTCGGGACGTTCTTCGGCAGCTCGCCGATGCCGGCGTCGAGGTCGACTGCATCGTTACGTCACCTCCGTTCTATGGACAGCGGGATTATGGCGTGGAGAGACAAATCGGGCTCGAATCCGACCCGCGCGATTTCATTGCAGCGCTGCTGGAGACGTTCGAGCTGTGCTCACCGATTCTCCGGAGCACGGGTAGCCTCTGGGTCAACCTTGGTGACACTTATTGGAGCGGAAAGGGCGCACACAAGAGCAACGAGATTAAGCAGAGCGCCCGTCGCTTCGGTGCCCGCCCGCAGGACTATCCCGGGGATGGAAAGTGGGCGCGACCAAAGCAATTACTCCTGATTCCGCACCGGTTTGCGATCGCAATGCAAGACGCCGGCTGGCTTGTGCGGAACGACAACGTGTGGGTAAAGCCAAACCCGATCCCGGACCAAGTTCGGGACCGATGCTCGATGTCTCATGAGTATGTGTTCCACTTCACGAAGGAACGCTGGTATTACTTCGATCGCTCGCCCGTGGGACGGAAGATGCCGAGCGGACGGGTGCTTCCGCCGCTCGACACCTGGGTCGTGCCTCCGTCGAAGGGTAATGGGTCTCATCGGGCCTCCTTCTCAGAAGAGCTGGTCCGTTTGCCGATCCTCTCGACGACGCCGCCCGATGGAATCGTGCTGGATCCGTTCAACGGAAGCGGAACGTCGACCGTTCTCGCCAGGAAGAGCGGATTCCGGGGGATCGGGATCGATTTGAACCTAGACTACTGCGAGCAGGCAGCTAAGGCAATCAGTAGTCTAGCGAACGATCTCACGGGTGATGAGGACTAGCGCCGTGTTCATCGCTGAGTCAACGTTGAAGACGGCCGTTACCCGCCTGGGAGTGTCGCGGGGCAGGCCGCGGCTCGGTGACTATCTCATCTTCCGTCGGGCGCTTGTCCGAACTCTGAACCCCAAGACGCCATCGAACGGAGCGCTTGCGAGCGCTCCAGTCGAGGCCGCTTGGCAAACAACCCGGCCGGGCCTCGTACGAACGGGGACGCGCAGTGCGCCCTTCGTCCATGCGGTCGAGGAGTTCGCGGCGTGTGTACCCGGCGATGAGCGCGCGACCTGGCAGCGCCAGCCCTATTTCATTCCGTTCGGGGCGCCGCGAGCTACCGGCTCAGGCTACAAGACCAAGAAGTTCCCTTCGAACGGCAGTGATAACACCGCTGGTAACTGGCAGACGCAACCGTTCACGCCAGTGAGGCTGGAGCTGAGCACGAGCCCAAGGGAATGGGAGATTGTCTCGGGATCTTCGGACGAGGTTGAGACGTTCTTCTTGTTCCCGGCGAGCCGTGAACTAGCGCAGAAACCACGCCTCCTCGATGTTGCTTGCTGGTGGCTTCGATTCTTCGAATTCGCTGACCAACCGACCGAGGAGGACGTCGCGAAGCGCTTCATCGACGATCTTGACCTTCCTCATACGGAAGTCGTGGCCATGTTCGAGCCGGTCGGCGGAGACGATGTGCTGGAACTCCGCGAGATGATGGCCAATCCGGTCACGTACCTCCCTCCGGCTCCAGGCGGCCGGGTCAGTCCCCCTAGGACGTCACCGCCGGTCATGTTGTCGGAGGATGGCCCCGCAGTTCCGCCACCGGAAGCGATGATCGAGGTGATCGACTACGTCGAGGCACAGGGATTCGTCTTTGAACCGTGGCAGATTGCGGCATATATCACTGCGCTTCGGACCAAGCCCCTTGTGATACTGGCGGGCATCTCGGGTACCGGCAAGACGAAGCTTCCGCGACTCGTCGCCGATGCAACGGGATCCCCGCTCTCTGTGCTTCCCGTGCAGCCGAGCTGGACGGACAGCTCCGATGTCATCGGCTTCGAGCGGCTCAGCGGAGCATTTTCGCCAGGACGCCTGCTCCAGGCCGCGGCAGCTGCCGAGGAGGACGCTGAGCATGAACACATACTGCTACTCGACGAGATGAACATCGCGCGAGTAGAGTACTACCTTGCTGAGGTGCTGAGTACCATAGAGGAGCGACGCCTCGAGAATGGGGCGGTGGTATCGTCCCCGCTGGCTCCCCATGCTTCACCGGGTGAGGACGGACGAGAGTGGGGGGGTGTCAGGCTCCCGCCAAATCTCGGCTTAGTCGGCTCGGTGAATATGGATGAGACAACCTTCGGGTTTTCTCGCAAGGTACTCGACCGGAGCTTCGTGATAGAATTCGCGACCGTTGAGCTCGGCGTCGTTGGGGATAAATCAGCAGAGGTACGTGAGCCACACCCATGGCCTGTCCAGTGGTGGAGGAGTCCATCGTTGACGCTAGCCGGGCATCCTGATCGGGCAGACAGTGTGGTAAGGGATTGCATTGGCGCGCTTTCAACAATTAACGAGCACCTTGCCATTGCCCAACTCCAAGTCGGTTATCGAGTACGGGACGAGGTCGCGATGTTCTGTCTTCATGCGCAGCCGTACGTCGAGTTGTTTGTGACTCGTGACGAGGAACCAGTCGATCCGCTTGACTTGGCGATTACGATGAAGGTATTGCCACGGATTCAAGGCGGAGGCCCGACGATCCGGCGCGTGCTGGCGAAACTCTCGGAATGGGCAACTACAGGAACCCCAGCGTTTCCGATGAGCGCAGCGAGGATAGATATCATGCAGCAACGTCTCGATGAAAACGGCTACGCCTCATACTGGTTGTAGGCCATAGTGCCTGAGTTGTCGCTTCTCGACATCGAACTTGGCGGTCGTCTTCGGTTTACCCTTCGGGGACCTGCTGTACACCCACATGTCTCCCTTTTCGAGGCGCATGAGGCGACACCGGCATTCTTGTGGGTTCATGCTGATGGGCTCAATGATCTCAGTGTGCGCTGGTCCGAGGCGAATGGAGCTACCCACGAGTGGTCGCCGGGCGAGCCGTTTGGTCCTCGATTGTACGAGGAGTCCCGATATCGAATTGTTGTTGAAGACCTGTCAGGGGGTGGAGTACCCAGGCTGTCCTGTCGTGACTCAAGTGTGGTCAGTGAGCTCGACCAGCATCCCGACCACCATCTCCTCACGGGTGCATTGAACCTTCGAAGCCAGGTTGGTCGGATGGAACTACGGATTACTACTCCGGGGGATTCCATGTCTGTGACGGTTGAAGTCTTCGCGACGAAGCTCGACTACGCGAGCGATTACCCGGCGCTCCTCCAAGAGGTTACCAGCGCTTGTCGAGCGCTAGGACTGGAGTATCTTCGCGCTACCTATTTCCGCGGCACTGTCGACGCGGCCGAAGGAGAGAGTCGGCTTGAGTGGCTGATCCTCCTTCGTAACGAGATCGATCGGCTGGAAGCTGCGATTCGCTACATCGCAGCGCACCCGCATCACGCGCTCGAGCGGAACGTTGAGTTTCGTGCGATAGAGAAGATAAGGCACCCAGACTCGGCGGTGCGGCGAAGTGTTGCTCGGGGCCTCGGGCGAGGGGAAGCCCTGGAGGTGAAGGGTCTGGGTGCGGTCCGCCCTGCGGTTAGAGCTTCCTGCAGCGAGGAAGCGCTCAACACTCCGGAGCATCGGTGGTTACGGCTTCAGCTATCTGGCCTGGAAAGGCAGCTCGCTCAAATCCTGGAGGGGCTAACAGCTGAAAACGAACAGTCAAGATGGCACGGTGGACCACGGGTCGCGATCGCTACTGAACAGGAGGAGGTGGCGGGCTTCGTTAGTCGAGTTCATCTGCTTCTTGGGTTGGCGCCTATGGTCGAGGCAGCGGAGGGAGGAACCAGTGGTCCGCCATCGTTGACGCTGCTGGGCCAGCTCGGGTACCGGGACGCCTATCAATCCCTAATGATCCTTCGCCTGGGGTTGGGTCTTGATCTGGGCGCTGTCGAGATGTCAGTGACCGATCTGCATTCGCTTTACGAGACGTGGTGCTTCTTGCAGGTGGCGCAGATTCTCACCTCTCTCGTTGGTGCCGTCACGGAGAGTTCTGTGATCGAGACGAGCCCCTCTGGCCTGCGTGTCCGGCTGCAAGCGGGCCAGGAAAGTCGGCTTACACTGGATCAGGGCGAGCGTCAGCTCGTCCTGTACTACAACCCGAACTATCGTGGGCTCACTGGGGAGCAACGTCCTGACATTGTCCTGGAGTTTCGGGAAGAGGGATGGCCGAGGATCATAATCGTCTTCGATGCGAAGTACCGGCTGCGGAGTGACCCGACATATGTTGCGGCGCTTCGGAGTCCGGGCCCGCCAATTGATGCGGTGAACGCGCTGCACCGTTACCGCGACGCTATTGCGCTCGACACCTCGAGCGGACTAGGTCGACCGACGGTAAAGGGCGTCGCCCTGTTCCCATTGCCCACCGCGGTGACGGAGACGTTTCTCCGTGGAAACCTGTATCATGCGCTTGCCAGCCTGGGGGTCGGAGCACTGCCCTTCACTCCGACGTCCACTGACATCGTGAAGCAGTGGCTCAGTTCGGTCCTGGACTTGGCGACGCCCGAACTCGCGCGGCCTGGCCCGCCTTTCCTCGCCTGGGAGCACCTACTCGGGACGGCTCAACGAGGCGCAGCTCCCTCGGCGATGTCGTAAGGATGTCTACAGACGTCCGGCGCTCCGAGTGGACTGCTTGATCGGCCACGGGCCACCAGACCCGGTACCGGACTGCTATCTGGCGATTCCAGACACACCGGGTTCCGCCAGCCGGCGTGTCAGCTCCGGGCATCTCATGCGACCAGCAGCGAGCTCTTCAAGAGCCGCCGCGATGCCGTAGACACGGGCGACGAGTGCCCCGCGGAGCAGACGGCAGCGTCCTGACCGGAGAGCTGTGCGATCATCGGAAGTGGGCTTGACACACCTCCCTCTCAACGCAAGGAACCGGTCGTTTGACCTGCCTCACACTAGGTTGGCACAGAGGGCTCCGAGGAGCGGCGCTTGGTTCTGTGATGGTCACGGCCCATGGAGAGTGGGGCAGTCCCGGGCCTCAATGTCCTGAGCCCCCGCGCCTCCGGCCCCGGCGCCGTGAGTCCCGAGGCCAAGCTGCGCTTGTCGCGTGACCTCGGGCCACGAGGGTCGGATGCCACGCCTGACCGCGCCGACCGCAGCCCGGGCCGCCCCGATGGACGACCCGCCCCTGGCACCACCCCCACCTCACCCGTAGGACGGGCACGCGTGCTGCCCGCGGGGAGGTGCCTCGGTGGCGAAGTCGCGGCCAGAGAGCTCGGGGTGGCGAGAACGGAGCGAGGAGAAGCTGCGGGCAGCCCAGGCGCTGCTCGCCGAGGAGGTGGCGGCGCTCCGCTCGGGCGAGGACTGGCAGCGCTTCCTGGAGGTCCAGGCGAACCTGCACGCCTACTCGCCGAGGAACATCCTGCTCGTCGTGGCGCAGCACGCGCTCGCCTACGCCGAGGGCCGCACCACCGAAGCGAGCCCACCCGCGCTCCTCGCCGGCTACCAGCGGTGGCGAAGCCTCGGACGTGTGGTGGAGCGCGGCCAGCGGGGCTATGCGATCCTGGCACCGCTCCGCTACGACCGACGTCTCGCGACCGCCCCCGACGGCACCACCCGCCCGCTCGGCCGAGGGGCGGTCACGGAGCCCGGCGAGGTCGAGGAGCGTAGGAAG
>JAJYWA010000127.1 GCA_021791755.1 Actinomycetes bacterium
GCCTTGCGAGAGCAGGCATGCCCCATACCGCGTACCCGGGCGCATACCCTGCGCCATACCCAGGCACATACCCGGGAAACGGATAGACCCCTTTGCTGCGAAGCTCACCTGGCCGATCAAGCAACGTGTCGGTCCCGGGACACTGCGTTTGGCACGTGAGGAAAGCAATAAAGCGGGCTCACGGCAGTTGCTAGCCCCATGCTCACGGCAGTATGCCGCATGCTGGATCGCTGGCGCCCTAGCTTGGAAGACCTACCAGAGCTTTCGCGACTTGAGGTAGGCAATCAGGTCATCATACATACCGTCCTGGTTGCCAAACGCGGCAACGTGGCGTGCCGTGGAGAACCATTCAACGGTTGATGGCTTGACCTGGCGTCGAGCCGCTTCGAGCTCGCTCATGCCAACAGGTCGTACCTCTTTGGTTTTTGCAGCATTCGCGAGAGCCAGCCGCGTGGCAGTGGCGCAGAGGTGGGCCAGGTCGGCTCCCGAAAAGTCTTCGGTCTTACTGCCCAGCCGATCGAAGTCGATCTTGCCGAGCGGTCTATCTCTGAGATGCACACGTAGGATAGCGATGCGGGCATCCCGGTCAGGAGGCGGCACGAAGATGGCGCGGTCAAGCCGACCCGGGCGTCGTAGAGCCGGGTCGATGTCCCATGGTTGATTCGTGGCAGCGAGGACAAAGACGCCGTCGTTCAAGCCTGTGACGCCATCCATCTCGGAGAGAAGTTGATTGACGGTTCCACGCATAGCGGGACTGGCGCGGAGATTGGTTCGCTTCTGGCCGATTGCATCAACTTCATCGAGGAAGACAACCGCGGGTCGATTGGCCCGGGCGTGCTCGAATAACCTACACACGTTCTTCTCGCTCTCGCCAAGCCACATGTCGAGAACGTCGGCGAGCGATACGGCCAGGAAACCTGCGCCTACCTCTCCCGCAAGTGCGCGACCTATAAACGTCTTCCCACATCCCGGTGGACCGAATAGCAACATTCCCCCTCCGACAGCAGCGTTGTACGCGGTCCTTAGCTCAGGCTGCATCGCCGGGATCAAGAATGACAGCTGGATCTCACGTTTCACTTGCTCCATGCCACCGACATCGGCGAGCCTCACCTGAGGCCGTTCAACAACCAGACCGCCTGCTTGGCTCAGTTGGGGAGACTCTTGGGAGTGATCATCGCTCGTCATCTGCTCCTCTGCACCCGCCCAGTCGAACACGTCGGCTCCATCAGGTGGGCGCGCGTTTTGTCTCGGCGGCCCACCCGGCGCCACAGGTGGCCCACCCGGTGTTACGGGCGGCTCAGCTGATGCCACAGGTGGCCCGCCCGGTCGCGCCGCGCCCGACCCTCCGGGTGCCGGCTTGCCGATGAGAGCCGAAGTGACAGATGCAAGCAGTTCTGCAACCTCACGGTTGCCGGGGGCGATCTCCATGGCTGCCCCACAGTGCTCGAGCGCCTTCGCAGGATACCCAGCTTCGAGAAGAGCTCGAGCTACGTGCAAACGAAGTGGTAGGTCCTCGGGAGCGTTCGATACAGCTGCAAGGAGACTGTGCAGAAATGGCGGCAGATCATCGCCGGTCATTTTTCCATTACCGGCCTTGGCAAGAACCTCTTGAGCACTAACCATGCGAACATAATTGTCCAGACATCGGGAAGAAGCCATAGCGGCAGGTAAGGGAGAGGAAGCCGCACGACCACACCAGTGACCAGGACTGACATCACGACGAGCAGTAGAAGAAAGAGGGCGAGGATGGTGCGTTGGCTCCGATATAGCTGGATCGGGGTCCGTGGTGAGACAAGGGAAGCTCTGCGACGTGATCGCCTTCCCGATCTTCGGCTCCGCCAGAGAGCGATCGACAGTGCCAGGCGTTCCAACCGTTGCCGGCTCGGTCGGAACCTCCACAGCGCGAAGTTGGTGAGAAAGGACCCCACTATCCAGTACGAAGTCTCGTGCGTGATCAGAAAAATAGGCAACATGAGCACAACGACGGGTACCTGCAAGAAGATCATGCCATAGCGGCGCAGGTTGGCGGGGGCATACGGCGCAGCCGGGTCAAGCGAAGCCGTGGACTTGAGTTGCCGTAGGCCATCGGCAGTGCGCCCACGTCCTCGCATGATGATCCCGAGCTCCGTATTGGCATTGTAGTTCTCAGGATCCAGCCGGAGCGCTTCCCGAACAGCGGACTCGGCTACCTGAAGGTCACCGGCCCTACGGGCGGCTCGGGCCCGGAGAAGCCACGTCATCGCTGACTGAGGCGCCATCTCGAGGGCGGTGCTCGACGAGGAGACTGCCAGCCGCACCTTCTGTGACGCGACGGCAGCGTCGGTCATAGCCCAGTGCGATGTCACCTCCTCTGGCGCCAGCTCGACGAGCCGTCGCGCTGCAGCTAGGGCAGGCCTTGTGGTGCGCCATCGGGTGATGGACTGCGCTCGGGCATAGGCGAGCTGGGTTAGAGCTGCAACGAGCACGCGGTGAGCCTCTGGAAGGCCAGGGGCAAGAGCAACTGCCTGCCTTGCAGCTTGTGCGGCCGCATCACGGTTTCGCAGACCAATCTCAGCCCACGATGCGATAATCAACGGATTCGGATCGCCAAGGCGCGACGCGGCACATTGATACGCCAAAGCTGCCGCGTCTTGGTAACGCCGAGCCGCCAGCAACACGCGAGCACGCTCCAGGGTATCCGTTTCCATTTTCATGGCCGCAGCGAGCTGGTCAGCATCTGCAGCATGGTCCCTCCGCTCCTCCGCTTCATATCACGCATCGTCAGGCAACCTGCCGTACCTGCCAACTGTATCTCAGCGTCGACACGAACCTGCATCTCGGCGCTCGGATGCGCAGCCTCTGCAACCAAGACATTCCCCCTAGTCGATCCCGCAAGGCCTGACAAGGAGGCACACAGCGCAACTGCGCCATGGCCGGGGAGCGCCAAGGACGGGGCGAAACGGGGCGGGACGAAACTGGGCGGCATCGATGTCAGGCGGCGCCAGCCGGAACGGTGGTCGACGCCAGCCGGCTAAGAAATAATTACCGAACCGCAACACTTCTGTGCATGTCTTGTCGCAATCAAACCGGCATGCTTGGGATCATGGACGCCATGGAGGACATGGGCCTCTGTCCCACCGCACGAACATGGAGAACGCTGACCAGCCGTAACGGCCAGGCTCGCAGAGGCGCCCGCGCACGCAAACCCTGGGGGGCGAGAAATGCAAGGGGGAACTACACCGCTTCCGACATTTCAAGCAGCGCTCTTCACCCGTCAGTGGCGCAGCTGCGTCAGCTAGGCGCCCAAGTAGTTGCCTGCCAGGAACGCACGCTCTTCGTCGTGGCCTCCTGCCACAGCACATGGTTCTTCGACCCATCAAAGGAGCGCTTCTGCAGGCGATTGGCAGGCCCTGATGACATCGTCACGATGTGGCAGGGCTATTTCGGCATCGAAGTCGATCCCGACGCGGGATCCTTTGTGATACTTCTCAACAGTGCTGGTACACGCCTGCTCCGCTCTTGGCGGCACACAGCTGGGTGCACCGAGTGCAGCTCGCACGCCACAAGAGAGCTATCCCTCGCAGCGATACGTGATGCTGCGGCCGGCTTTCCAGTCGACCGAAGCTGACCGCGCCCTCCTCGCGCTGCTCCCCCCTGCTTGCCTAACGCGTCTAGCGCGTCCGAGATTTCTCTGCTGCCTCACATGCGCAGCCTAAGAACGCCTGGTAAACCGTCCTTACAAGTCGTCGGACCCATGGCAGCGCTCCGTACCAGCCCTCCATGCCAGCCCTCCATGCCAGCCCAAGTCGGTATCGATCGGTCTCGCATTCTATCGCGCCGCATTGCCCCACCCCCACTGGGGTGGTATGCTAGCGAGAGCGATGAAGTAAATTAGGCCACCACCAGGACCAGGAGGATCGACAGCGTGATTGGCGCGTACAAGAAGGATGCCCTTGCTCGCCTCAAGACGGCGCGGGGCCACTTGGGCGCCGTGGTAGACATGGTCGAAGCCGAGCGTTACTGCCCGGAGCTGATGAAGCAGGTTGCAGCGGTACAGGCATCCCTGGAGAAGGTGAACCGGATTCTGCTTCGCAACCACCTCGAGACATGTGTGTCAGAGGCGATCAAGACTGGCAGGGGACGCGAGAAGATCGATGAGCTTCTCGAAGCCCTCCAGTTCAATTCGAGCCTCACAGATCTCCGACATGTAGCTGTCACGCTGGCGGGCGACGCCGAGGAAGCTGATAACCTCGCTTTCTCGACATCACCGGGCGGCGAAACGCCACCAGCTCGAGCAGGTGGGCGGAGCACAGCCGGACCAAGCCGGCCCCGAGCAAGAGCGGGCGCGTCTTCCAGCCAAGACTCCATGGAGAAACGATCGGTTAAGTGACCAGTCGAACCGGCAGTACCGTCCCGAGCAGCGGCGCCGTCCCGAGCAGTACCGTCCCGAGTAGCAATACCGTCCCGCAAGAACGCCCAGACCATGCCGCTCAGGGCGATGGCCAGCACAGCCAACGCAGAAGCATCTCGCTCGAAGTGTCCGGGATGACCTGTGCATCGTGTGTACGGCGCGTCGAGACTGCTCTCAACAAGCTTGATGGTGTCGCGTCAGCACGGGTAAATCTGGCAACCGAGTCTGCAGAGGTTCTCGCGGAGCCAGGAGCCGTGCTGGACGATCGAGAGCTGATCTCCGCCGTGCATACCTCTGGCTACGAGGCCGTCATCGCTCCGCCGTCATCGGGCATGGCGCGCGGCGCCGCCGAGAGAAGGAAGCGACGCTCTGACAAGCTCGCCCGCCAACGAACCATTCTCGCGGTAGGCGCTGCCATGTCCTCCGGCGTCCTCGTGGCAGCTTACGGCTTTCCGTCGTCGACATGGTCGCCCTGGTCTCAACTCGCACTTGCCTTCGTGGTCTGGACAGTTGTCGGGTGGATGTTCCATCGTGGTGCACTTCGGGCCCTTGCGCACGGTTCCGTGAACATGGACACACTGGTGTCGCTCGGTTCCACGGTTGCCATCGGCTATTCGATCGCAGCAGTCGTCGCGTTGCCCGGAAAGCCCTTGTACTTCGACGTTGCGGCGCTCATCGTGACACTCATAGCGGTGGGCAAGTACCTCGAGCTGGCTGCAAGAGGACGAGCCGGCAATGCGATCGAGACACTTGCGGGCCTGCAGCCTGAGACCGCGCACCTGCTCGCACGAGCCGCTCATGTCAACGCAACCTCTTGCACGACAGCCGCAGACAGCGTAGGGCTAGCCGGATTTACTGACATCGCCGCGGCGAGCCTCAGACCAGGGGATCTGGTTGTCGTCCTGCCTGGTGAACGCATACCGAGCGACGGTGTCCTCCTCGACAACGCTGCTGTCGTCGACGAGTCGATGCTCACCGGCGAATCGATGCCGGCTGAAAAACACCGGGGCGACATACTTACAGGCGGTACAGTCAACGCTCTCTCACCGGTCGTCGAACAGATATCGACCGTAGGGGAGGACACGACGCTCGCCAGGATCCTCGATCTCGTCGCACAAGCCCAAGCCGAAAAATCAGCGTCTCAACGACTCGCAGACAAGGTCTCCTCGGTCTTCGTCCCGATGATCCTCGCCGTAGCCGGGATCACGTTCATCGGCTGGCTCACAACCGGCCACTCACTTGTACAGGCTCTGGTACCCGCAATCGCAGTGATGATCGTTGCATGCCCATGCGCGCTCGGCCTTGCCACACCCGTGGCAGTGATGGCAGGAACAGGGCGTGGCGCAGAGCTTGGACTGCTCGTGAAGGGTGGCGAGGCCCTAGAGCGCATCAAGGCAATCGGCGCTGTGATCGTCGACAAGACCGGTACGCTTACGCTCGGCATGCCGGAGGTCACTGACGTGAAGGCGCTCCCGGCCCCCCTCTCACCACCCGCGCCCGGCCCGACCACCGCACCACCCGCGCCCGGCCCAACGGGCATGGAGGCAGCCAGCCTGCCGCACCTGCTCGCGGCAGCTGCATCAGTGGAAGCGCTCTCGGAGCACCCACTGGCTCATGCGGTCTCAGCGAAGGCGGCCTCAATGGAACTGGCGATATCGCCAGTAAGCGACGTGGAAGCGGTCCCTGGCGGGGGTATCTCCGGAACCGTCGATGGCGAGCGCATCCGAGTTGGCTCCCTATCCTGGTTGGCGGAGATGGGAATAGACGTGTCGCCAGGGACCGAGGCAGCGGAGGATCTCGT
>JAJYWA010000128.1 GCA_021791755.1 Actinomycetes bacterium
ATCCTCGCGATCGTCCTCGGCCTGATGGCCCGTTCAAGCTTCCGCAGATCACCGGGCGCCGCGAAAGGCTCGGGCATGGCTACCACAGGGACTGTCTTGGGGTTCTTTGTGCTGAACCTGCCCATCCTCATGCTCGCCACGGTCGCCTATATAGGTACGGGCCCTCACCTCAGTCCCCGCCAGCACGCAATCGAAGACGCGCAGTCCACGCTCGAAAATGCGCTCACGACCGCAAAGACGCAGTACACACAAGACGGGTACACATACGCCACCAACGCACGCTTGTTCGCTGTTCTCGCGAGAGCCGAGCCACAGATCACCTTCCGGCCAGGCAATGGCAACTCGTACACGCCAAACACCGTCATCGTTGTCCAGCGGAGCCTCCCTACACCAGATCCGCACGCGCTACTCCTCGGAGATGCCTCCACAGACGGCACTTGCTGGTACATCCTGGACATCGAATTACCGCTGCCGCCAAGCCAACAGGAGCTGGGAGTAAGCGCGTGGGGCACGTACTACGGCTACGCTTCCGCGTCGTCGAACAATCGCTGTAGCGTCGCAAATGCTCCGCGCGACCTGTCCTCCGCGCAGCATCCGGGCGGCTGGAGCGCTTCATTCCCGAACTTGTGACCCAGCGGGGAGCCCAAGACGTGACTCGACGGGGGCGTCGGCACTCGGCTCGGAACTCGGGACTCGGGGCTCGGGGCTCGGGGCTCGGGGCTCGGGGCTCGGGAACCGAGCGTAGAAGAACCGGGAGTAGCCGGGAGCAGAGGTCTGCTGACAGGAGCAGGAGCAGGAGCAGGAGCAGGATCTACCTTCGCTTCCAACCGGCTCATATCGTGTACCGCGGCTCTCACGTGACTCCCATCCAGCCGAACGGACGCGATAGCCTTGCAGTGGATGGGCTTGTCGACGCTCGGTGGGCCTAGGATGCCGTATGTCGTTCGAATCGCGAACTTGAGGATCGAGGACTTGAGGATCGGCGAGCTCAATGGCAACCATGGTGACGTGCTGCGGCGGCGGCCGGGTGTCTGCCACCCTGCGGGACCAGGTCGGCGCGCAGCGTCCATCGTGGTTCCGGTGGAATGCTGTAGCGGTGTGAATTGGTGAAGTGCCGGAGCAGGCCGCAAGCCAGCCTTGCTTCCGGACGAGAAGGATCAGGATCGAGGGGCTGGTGCGAGGCTCTTGCTTCGCCGGCAGGAGGTAGCCAACATGAGACAGATCGGTTCGGACAGTCGCAGCGGACACAGCGTGCGCAACGCGCGCAGCTGGCGGCGCGCCTGGAGCCGGCACAGCTCCGCAGGTGCGACCGCGAGTAGGTTCGCGAGCCCGACCAGTGTGCGAAGCCTGACCACGAGACATGCAGCACGTCGCTGGTGGCGTCCCCTCACATCCCTTGTGGTCCTGGGAATCCTCGCAGCCCTGCTCCCGATCCTGTTCGACGCTGGCATAGCAGCGGCATCAGCGGGCTTCACCTCGCCGGCGAACGGAGCCACCCTCAGCGGGTACGCGAACTTGGTCGAGAGCGGATCGGGAACCAACTCCAGCGGCGTGTGCTCAACACCGCCCTACGTCGACATGTGGGTCACAAACTCCTCAGGCCAGACAGTTGCATCCTGGAACCAGCAAGGGTCGCGCATGGGCTTGGGCTGGGGACCGGTGAACGGCCTGTCAGAGTCGTGGCTCACCGACACCGTGCCCAACGGCTCGTACACCATCAACGCGAAGACGAGCAACATCTCCTACTCCTTTCCGAGCGGCTGTAGTGACAACCCCGCCACATCCAGCATCACGGTCACGGTTGCAAACGGACCGAAGCCATTTGTCGGGACGCCGGGCGCCACGCCGTCGAGGCCGGTCACATGCCCCTCTCCTGCGCCGGCAGACAACAACGCTGGCAACTCAGGCACATCGACCAACACCGGAACGGTGCCGTGGCCATCGCCGCCGGCGGGTACCAACCCCATGAACTACCAGACGTACAATCACACCGCGGTGCCTTCTGCGGGCAACCCACCGGTACGACCCAGCAATTGGTCGGCCGGCAACGCACCCACCACGCTCACAAGCGCCCCCTACCACCGGCCGACCGGCGTGATCGGGTCGCTCTACACCCAGGTATCGGCCAATCCGCAGGAGCTCTGCGGCGTCATCGGCAACTCCGTGGACACAGCCTGGCAGGTCACAACCGGACGTCCGACAACTGTGGTGGCAGTCCTCGACTCCGGCATCGAGTACTGCACCAACGACCTCGCCAACAAGATCTACGTCAACCCTGCAGCGCTTCCATGGCCGGAGAACGCCCAGGGACTTACGAAGCCTCAACTCGAGGCCCAAGGAGTCACCTTCACCGACTCCAACCCCTATGACCTCTACGACACGGGAGTGATCAACGCGGCGCAGTGGGCCAATGACCCGAGGATCCTCCAGGTGGAAAAGCAGTACCACTGTCCCGGCATGATCACAGCGATGGATCTCATCAATGTCTTCGGCACGCCTAGCTCGCCCTACTACTGCCCCACCTACTGCAACTCCTCCAACTCGAACTACTCTGCCTCTTCGCCGGCTGGCTTCACTGCGGCGGTGTCGGGATGGAACTTCCTCAACAACACGAACAACCCCTGGGACTCGGTCGGCTACGGCCACGGGACCGGGCGCTCCCAAGACATAGGTGGTGCGGCTAACGCCACGAACAGCGAGGTAGGCGCCTGTCCCAACTGCATGATCCTTCCCGTACGGACAGGCGACTCATTCATCGCGAGCGGGAACGCCTTCGCTCAGGGAGTGCTGTTCGCCGTCGACTCAGGAGCGTCGGTGATCGAGGTCGCGATGGGTGGCTACGACATAACCCCGACAGCGAGACAGGCGATAGCCTATGCCCAAGCCCACGGGGTCCCGGTGGTCGTGGCATCCGCAGACGAGGAGGCCCAGCACCACAACCTTCCGACCGTACTGTCCCACACCATCGTCGCGTCCAGCGTCCTGCCTTACCCCGGGATTCCCTACAGTGGCAACAGCTACTCGCCGGTCGACCCACCCAGCTCGCTCTACTTCAACGGGTGCTCGAACTACGGAGCGAACATCACCGTCGCGGTCGAGAGCGTCCAGTGCACCTCGCAGGCCACCAGCGTGCTCGCCGGGATCACGGGGCTCGCCGAATCAGCAGCCGCGGACGCGGTCGCAAACGGCACGCTCTCGCCTTATCCCGGCCTGAAGACCGTCTCCGGCCAACCGGTGCCGCTATCGGCCAACGAGATCAAGCAGCTCATCAGCATGTCAGCGAACAGCGTCAACTTCCAGGACTCTGCGGGAGCGTTCCCCGCCAATAACTACGGTGTCTCCTGGATGACCCAGAAGCTCGGCATCCCCAACGCGCTCCCAGCCACGAGCCGCTACCCGACCCAGGCTGGGTTCAACATGTGGACCGGCTACGGGCGGGTGAACGCCGATAACATCGTCACGCGCATCCAGCAAGGCCTCATCCCACCTGAGGCCGAGATGACGTCTCCATCCTGGTTCCAGACCTACAACCCCGCCCAAGCGAGTGCGAGCGTCCCAGTGTGGGGACACGTCGCAGCCGTGAGGACCCCGGGGCCATTCACCTGGCAGGTGCTCGTAGGAGTCGGCTCGCAGCCAGCCCTCGACGCCTACCACCTCGTCGCCCAAGGAACCGGTCAGGGCGGACCAGCCGGATCGTACACAGGGCCTCTTACGAACATCCCGCTGTCGACGATCGCCTCTTTCTTCCCGTCTGGGACCAACTTCAGCCAGCCACCGGCGCTGCCAAACGGCACACCGAACCCGAACGCAACCACCTTCACCATCCTGCTCCAGGTCAAGGCAGCAAACGGGCTGGTCGGGATGGCGAGGCGCGCAGACTTCCTGCACTCGGACCCGACTCTTCTCCCCGGGTTTCCCAAGGTCCTCGGCGGCTCGATCGATGCGGCGCCGCGGCTTGCCCCGATCGGACCGGGTGGTACGAACGTCCTGCTCGTAGCGGATGCCGACGGAACCATCCATGCCTACCTCCCCAACGGATCGGAGCTGCCTGGCTGGCCTGTCCACACGAGCTACCTTCCATATCACTCCGGTGAGGCAGCCTTCACCCAGGGGGGGGTGACGCCGCCGCGCGGCGAGATCATCGGCGGTCTGGCCGTGGGCAACCTGTACGGCTCTCCGAGCTCCGGCCTTGACATCGTCGCGACAGATCTCGCTGGCAACGTCTACGCCTGGAACATCGCCGGCCAGCTTCTTCCAGGCTTTCCGGTGCACACCAACCCCGTCTACTCCGAGCCGTCCATCGCGAACTCCTCGAACAGGGTCCTTCCAGGCATCTTCGCCGCGCCCGCGCTCGCCGGCCTCCAGGGCAACGGCCAGCTCGACATCGTCGTGGCGGCAATGGACCGCCACGTGTACGCCTGGCAGCCAAACGGCAAGCTCGTGCCAGGCTGGCCGGTGCTCGTCGTCGACCCTTCGAAGGTCGCGTCCGTCAACTGGTGGAACAATCAGGTGACCTTCTCCTCCAGCGCGAACGCTCAGATCGGCACGAAGTTGATCGACACTCCGGCTATCGGTAACTTGAACGGCCAGAAGGGCCCGCCCGACGTCATCGTCGGCTCCAACGAGGACTACAAAGGCGCGATCAACGCGAACACGAACGATGCCCTGGTGAACCTTCTCGGCATCACCGGGCAGCTCGGGCTATCACTGATACCGCTCAGCTCCGCGAACTCGCGCGTCTACGCGATCTATCCGAACGGCTCGCTGCACCCTGCTGCAAAGGGCGCTCCAGATCCGCCCGGCTACCCGAACCCGGGAGCGTTCCTGCCAGGATGGCCGGCTGCGATCGGCGATATGCAGGCTCCTGTGCTTCCTGACATCGGCAACGGCGTCTCCGAGAGCCCGACGCTTGCCTCGCTCAACTTCAACGGGCAACTCCAAACTGCTGTCCAGGCGACGGTTGGCCCGCCCTACCTGTTGAACCCGAACGGGACCTCATACCTCGGCTACGGCGGCAGCCCCGCGAAGCCGAACGTGATGAACCCCACCTCCTACGGGTCAGGCTCGAACTCCAACAACGGTCCGAGCATCCCCTTCTTCGGCAGCCCGATAATCGCACCGCTCGACACCTCGTCCTCTGCGACGTGTCCGTTCAGCGTCATATCGCCGGCGGTGTCCATGGGCACGATCGAGGACACCGCGCTCCCCGCTCAGCAGGCCGGCAACCAGAACCAGTTCGACGCTTGGAGCGCGTGCTCGGGCAACTTCATGACCGGGTTCCCGCAGCTGCTCAACAGCATGCCCTTCCTGACGCAGCCAATAGTCGCGGACATTGCGAACGGAGTCCCGTACGCAGTCCAGGGCAGCTCTCTCTACGATCTGAGAGCGGTCGACGCGACCGGCCAGGAGGCCCCCGGATTTCCGAAGTTCACTGGTGGCTGGATGATCAACAGCCCTGTCTTCGGCACCTTCGGAAACCTCTCGAACCAGGTTCTCGTAGCCGGCACTCGCGAGGGATACCTGTGGGCATGGTCCACCCCTGAACCGGCAATGGCGCGCAGCGGCCCATGGCCGCAGGACCACCATGATCTCTGGAACACGAACAACCTGGACACGCTCGGCGCCCCGGGCGAGACAACCCCGGGCAATGTACCCCTGCCAAACGGATACTGGACTGTGGCCTCAGACGGCGGCGTCTTCAGCTATGGGAGCGCGAGGTTCCACGGCTCGATGGGCGGCAGGCACCTGAACGCCCCAGTAGTCGCCATGGCGTCCACCGCGGATGGCGCGGGCTACTGGCTCGTAGCCTCTGACGGTGGGATGTTCGCCTTCGGCGACGCTCAATTCTACGGCTCGATGGGTGGAAAGCACTTGAACGCACCGATCGTCGGAATGGCGCCCACCCCTGACGGTCGCGGCTACTGGCTGGTTGCCACTGACGGCGGGATGTTCAGCTTTGGCGACGCTCAGTTCTACGGCTCGATGGGCGGCAGGCGCCTGAACGCCCCGATCGTCGCGATGGCGCCCACGCCGGATGGAAAGGGCTACTGGCTGGTGGCCTCAGACGGAGGGATCTTCAGCTTCGGGGACGCGAAGTTCTACGGCTCGATGGGCGGCAGGCATCTGAACAAGCCGATCGTCGGGATGGCGC
>JAJYWA010000018.1 GCA_021791755.1 Actinomycetes bacterium
CTCGTAGGGGACATTGGCCTCGGCTAGGAGCACGTTCATGTGACCGGGCATACGGCCGGCGACCGGGTGGATGGCATAGAAGACCTCCACGCCCTTTGATTCGAGCACCTGCTCGAGCTCACGTGCGACGTGCTGGGCCTGAGCGACGGCCAAGCCATATCCAGGAACGATCGCGACCTTGCGTGAGTAGGCGAGCAGCACGCCGACGTCATCGGGGGTTCCGGTGCGGACGCTCCGGGACCCGTCCCCGTCCATACCGCCGGTAGCGGTCACCACGGCGCCGAAGGCCCCGAAGAGGATGTTGAAGAGCGATCTTCCCATCGCCTGGCTCATCATCCTCGTGAGCAGGGCGCCTGACGCCCCGACAAGCGTACCGGCGACGATCAGCACGGTGTTCTGCAGCACGAAGCCGGAAGCTGCGACTGCGAGGCCCGTGAAGGAGTTGAGCAGGGAGATGAGCACCGGGACGTCTGCGCCGCCGATGGGGAGCACGAACGCTATACCGAAGACGAGCGACACCACGAGCAGGGCCAACATTGGCAGATTCGAAGACGACACGAGTGCGAAGACCCCGAGGGCGATGAGGACGGCGGCGAGGATGGCGTTCACGACCTGCTGGCCAGGGTAGGTCACCGGTCTGCCGGTCATCAGCTCCTGCAGCTTTGCGAAGGCGATGGCGCTGCCCGAGAAGGAGACCGAGCCGATCAGCACGCCGAGAAGGACCTCGACGGCCATGTACGTCGGCTCGCCTCGCGTACCGGGTCTCATGAAGTGGGCGATCGAGACGAGAGCGGCAGCTCCGCCACCGACGCCGTTGAAGATGGCGACCATCTGAGGCATTGCCGTCATCTTGACCAGCCGTGCTGCGGGAGCTCCGATCGCCGCGCCGACCACGACGCCTATGATTATCAGGGAGAGGTTGTGCAGGTGCGGGGTGGCGAAGGTGATCCCGAGGGCCACCAGCATGCCTGCGGCTCCGAGGAGGTTGCCATGGCGAGCGCGCTTGGGCGAGCTGAGACCCTTGAGGGCGATGATGAAGCACACCGCCGCCGCGAGATAGGCGACGTGTACCCCGGTCTGCAGGCTCACGCGGATGCCCGTTTCGCGTCGCTGGACTTGGCGCCAGAGCCGGCGCCAGAGCCGCTGTCAGTGGCGCCTCCGCCACGTCTGCCCCCCGGGCCTGGCGCCCCTTTGCCGGCGCCTTCCTGCTGGGATCGACCCTTGAACATCTCGAGCATCCGATCGGTGACGACGAACCCGCCGACGACGTTCATGGTCGCGAGCACGACCGCGAGCGTTCCGAGCGTGTCCTGGGTGATGCCGTGGGCAGAGCCTGCTATCAGGATCGCTCCGACCAGGATTATGCCGTGGATTGCGTTGCTTCCAGACATCAAAGGGGTGTGCAGGATGCTTGGAACCTTGGATATCACCTCGAAGCCGACGAAGCCCGCGAGCACGAACACTGTGACGAGGCCGAGTATCCCATTCATGCTTCGTTCTCCTTCAGCAGCTCACGTGTTGCGGAGTGGACGACCTGGCCGGAGCGGACAACGCAGGTAGCCGAGATGATCTCGTCGTCGAAGTCGGGTGCGAGCTCGCCATCTCGGAGCATTGTGGCGAAGTAGGCGGAGATGTTCCTGGCGTACAGAGAGCTGGCATGCGTGGGCATCGAGCTTGCGAGGTCTTGCGCGCCTCGAATCGTGACATGACCGTGCACCACGTCTTTACCCGCCTGGGAAAGCTCACAGTTGCCACCGGACTCTGCGGCTATGTCGATGATCACGGAGCCATTGGGCATTGATTCGACCATCTGCGTCGTGACGAGCATCGGGGCGCGACGTCCTGGGATCGCGGCTGTGGTGATGACGACGTCGGAGACGGCGACGTGGGATCCGATGAGGTCCCTCTGGGCGGCCAGGAACTCCTCGGTTTGCGCTCCCGCATAGCCCCCGGATCCCTCCTGGGCTTCGAGGTCGAGCTCTATGAACGTCGCGCCGAGGCTCTCGACCTCCTGGCGGGATGCCGTCCTCACGTCGTACGCCTTCACGACGGCGCCGAGCCGCCGGGCGGTTGCGATCGCCTGCAGTCCCGCTACGCCGGCGCCGAGCACCAGGACCTTTGCTGGCGGGATCGTGCCTGCGGCTGTCATGAACATAGGGAAGAAGCGTGGGAGCATGTCTGCTGCCATGATGGCTGCTTTGTACCCCTGCACCGTAGCTTGCGACGAAAGAGCGTCCATGCTCTGCGCTCGGCTGATCCGGGGTAGGAGGTCCAGGCTGAACGTGTCGACTCCTCGGTCTGCAAGCGCTTTGACCACCTCGAGATGCGAAGCCGGCTGGAGCAGGCTGATCAACGTCGCTCCTGCTGGCAAGGCTGCGACCTCGTCGCTCGTGGGTGGCTGCACCTTTGCGATCGCACCGGCTCCTTCAACGGTCGACGCCAGGTCCGCGGTTATGAGGGCGCCTGACTCCCTGTAGTCGGCATCGCTGAAGTACGCTTCCGCTCCAGCTCCTTGCTGGACAGCGACCTCGGCGCCTGACGAGACGACCTTCTTCACGGCGTCGGGCACGAGAGCAACCCTTCTTTCCCCTGGCCTCGTCTCGCGAGGAACCGCAAGCTTCATCTAACCGGGTATACAGCGTCGAGGAGTGTCAAGGCTAATTGGAGGGATGCATCGGGAGGCCGGCGGGGGCGTTGGGCGCGCTGTTGGCGGTCGTTGGCGGCGGTTCGCTCGGGAGACACCCAGGGAACGGCGACGCGCTCACCGGACTTGGAACTGCCGTTTATCTACGGTGCGCCTGTACTATTTCAATACCAGATGATATCATTACGGTATGGCTATGACATTGCGCCTAGATCCAGACCTCGACGCCGAGCTGCGTTTGGCTGCTGAAGAAGACCGCCGCAGCGTCCACCAGACTGTGGTGCTCGCGATCGAGACTTTCCTGGCACTGCGCGAGACGGCCGAGGTGCTGTCAGATGCCGAGGCACTCCGAGCGCTGGCAGATGCTCGTCAAGCGCTCTCCGACGGCGACATCGTCGTCGGCGTAGACGCTGTGCGAAGCCTGGTGCGAGGGCGCCAGGCTTCGTGAGCCAGCCGTACGAGCTGGGAATCGCTCCACCGGCCCGACGAGCGCTCGCCGATCGGCTGCCGTCTTACGTCGCTCACGCGGCCGCCGAGGTCATCACGGGTCGTCTTCTGGAGAACCCCCGCAGGCTCGGCAAACCGCTTCGCGACGCGCTGTCCGGCATTTACAGCGCCCGGCTCGGACGCGAATGGCGCATCCTCTACGAGATCGACGAGGACAAGCACATGGTGATCGTCCTCGACATCCAGCGCCGCTCCGCCGCTTACCGGGCCGCCTACCGTGGGGGTCGTCTCAGTTGACGATCGTCAGCTCTCGGTGTGTTAAATGCCGCCTGTCTCGCCGTCGGACTGGCGATCCGACTGGCCGTCGAGCGAGAACCGGCGGACTGGCGTCTCGATCGCGAGCGCGGTGGCGGCTTCGGCCGTCATGGGTCTCGCGAAGAAGAAGCCCTGGGCTGCATCGGCGCCGAGATCGCGCAGCACGGCTACCTGGCGCGGCGTCTCCACGCCTTCTGCCACCGTGTTCATGCCTATCGAGTGGCTGAGGTTCACGACGGCCTCGACGATCGAGCGGTTGATTCCCTGGCGAGCCTCCAAGCCAGAGACGAAGTTCCTGTCGACCTTCACGATGTCGATCTGGTGCCGGCGCAGTGATTCGAGCGAGGACCAGCTGGTGCCGACATCGTCGATCGCGAGGTGGGCTCCTATTGTCCGGAGCGCCTTCAGCTCATGCGCGATGGACTCCTCTGACAGGGTGTGCTCCGTGACCTCTACGGTCAGCCGGTCAGGGTTGAGGCCGGTCGTGTTCAGGGTCTTCGTGAGCAGCGCTGCTATGCCTCCCTGGCGAAACTGCACGATCGAGCAGTTGACGCCGATCTGCATGCTGGATGGCCACTTCTGCGCCTCCTCGCATGCCTTGGCCAGCACCCAGGATCCAAGGGGTACGATGTCGCCGTTTGCCTCCGCCCAGGGAATGAGCAGGCTGGGTGGGATGAGCCCCTCTGTGGGATGCGCCCAGCGAAGGAGCGCTTCGAAGCCGAGAAGCTTACCCGACAGTAGGTCCACCGCTGGTTGGAACTCGAGGATCGGATGGCCGGACAAGAACAGCCCTGAGCCGTCTTCGCCGGGTCGGGAGGCCGCGGCGGACTGCCCGTCCACTTCGCCGGTGGTGTCGCCTGCTTGCGGCAGGGGTGACTGGATGTTGCTCGTAGCCGGTGTTTCGGAGGCCGTCGGATTGCCGCCTCCTCCGACCTGATCGCCTGTCTCATTGGCCAGCATCGTCTCGTTTACCTCCAACCGCTAGTAGCCACCGCACTGGCTCTTCTCCACCTCGGTCCCGAACCACTCAAGGCTCGGATCAGCCTCCATCGAGAGCTACCTAGGGATACCAGATCGCAAATGGCTAGTCAATATGCAAATCAATACGTAACTCGATACGTGCAGAACGCTCCGCTCAGGCGACCTCGAAGGTGGCTCATTCGAGCTGCACCTGCTCTCGGGTCGTTCTACATATCTTGATCGTAGGCCAGAGTACTGAGCTGATGTCGGGTTGTTGCTCGAAGTAGTCAACTTTGAGCTCCGACCAATGCTGTTCACGGTGTGAGCCGTGCGCCTTCGCTGGGCCTGAGGACCCAGGAGGGCCTTCGGCGCTCCTCGGGGTGCACCGTGCCAGCGCGACAGAGCGCTACGGCGCACCCGCCGAAGCCCGCGCCGGTGAGGCGCGCGCCGAAGATGTGCCTGTCGCCGACCAGATCCTCGACGAGGGAGTCGAGCTCAGGAGTAGACACCTCGAAGTCGCGTGACAGGCTCAGGTGGCTGGCGGTCATGAGAGCGCCTGCGGCGGCGAAGTCTGCGGACTCCAGAGCCTCAACGAATTGGCGCACTCGTGCGCACTCTGTGACCACGTGACGCGCTCTTGCCGCGAGGACCGGGTCCTCTATCGCGGCCAGGCTGTCGACGGATGCTGATCCAAGCGGTCCTATGATCTCAGAGGCCTGAATGCACTCAGCTCTTCGCCTCGCGTACGCGGAGCCTGCCAGGCGACGTGACGTTGCGGAAGCGACCACCAGCACTTCGAGCTCATCGGGTATCGAGACTTGTTGCACCAGGGGGTCTGGGCGCTTGGCGAAGTCGATCAGCGTGGCGTGGGCTTTGGCGCCGAAGAGGATCGCGATCTGGTCCATCAAGCCGCTCTTCACGCCGGTTGCGCGGTGCTCAGCGTCTTGGCAGGCCCGCGCTATCTGCATCCGGCTGCGTGTCTCGACGAGCGCGTCCCCGCCGAACGCGAGCGCCAGAGCGACTTCGAGGGATGCGCTGGACGAGAGCCCTGCTCCGCGCGGCAGCTGGCTCGTCACAACGCCCGTGCCTCCCTGGACGAGCTCGCCGACGCCGGCGGCTGTGGCGACGCCCGCCACGTACCTCGCCCAGAACGGCGCGAGCTGCGCCGGATACCGGATCCCTGCCCTGAGCTCGGCGAGGTCGATCACAGCAGGCTCAGGCTCTGCGTCCGAGGTGATGAGGAGGGAGCCTGTGCGATCGGCGCGGAAGGTTGCTCGGGTTCCAAGCTCGATGGCCATAGGCAGGGCGAGGCCTCCGTTGTAGTCGGTGTGGTCGCCGATCAGGTTCACACGGCCAGGGGAGAACGCGATCTGCTCGGGACGATCAGCTGGCCTCGGTATAGGGATCATTGGCCGGATTGTGGTGATTGTGACGGTTGTGGCAGTCGTGGGCGCATCGTCGATCAGAGGAATTATCGGCTCGCAGCGCCGAGAAGTCCACACGACAGCGTGCGGCCGCGCGAGCACCGGCGATGAGCAGCAGTGACACGGCGTGCACGGTATGCGGGGCTGCTGGGTTGCGGGGCTGTCGGGTTGCGGGATTGCGGGGCTGCTTGACGAGGTAGACGGACCTGTGAGACACCTTGATGATGGCTGGACCGCTCGAGGGGGTAAGAGTACTGGAGATCGCCGGTATTGGACCTGCTCCTTTCGCGGCGATGATGCTCGCCGATGCTGGCGCGGAGGTCCTGAGGATAGATCGACTTGGCACTGAGACCTGGTGGGGCGTCGACAGGGAGGTACTGCGGAGAGACCTCGTTAACCGGGGCCGGCGGTCTGTTGCGGTTGACCTGAAGGAGCCCGCTGGAGCGGAGATGGTCTTGAAGCTGGCCTCGTCGGCGCATGGCCTCATCGAAGGGTTCCGGCCCGGTGTGGCCGAACGCCTTGGCCTTGGTCCCGAGCGTTGCTTCGAGCGCAACCCCGGCCTGGTGTACGGGCGGATGACGGGCTGGGGCCAGGAGGGGCCATATGCCCGGGTGGCTGGGCACGACATCAACTACATAGCGCTGTCCGGAGCCCTGGATCTGATCGGCAGGGCAGGAGATGCGCCGGTTCCGCCGGTGAACCTGGTGGGCGACTTCGGCGGAGGCGCGATGTTCCTGGCCTTCGGGATGGTCTGTGGTTTTCTCGAACAGAGGCGTTCGGGGCTTGGCCAGGTGGTAGACGCGGCGATGGTCGACGGATCAGCGGTGCTGACCACCTTCATCCGAGGCATGAAGGAGATGGGCCTGTGGCAGGGTGAGAGAGGGCAGAACCTGATCGATACGGGTGCTCCTTTCTATGAGGTGTACGAGACGGCCGACGGCTCCTATGTCGCAGTCGGGGCAATCGAGCCGGAGTTCTATGCTGAGCTGGTGAGGCTCGCCGGCGTGAGCACCGAGGAGCTGCCTTTGCAGATGGACGCGGCACATTGGCCGGCGATGAAGCAGCGGTTCGCAGCGATCTTCGCGACGCGCACCCGCGACGAGTGGTGTCGTTTGCTGGACGGGACGGATGCATGCGTTACGCCGGTGCTGTCGATGCAGGAGGCGACGGAGCATCCACACAACGTCGAGCGCTCAACCTTCATCGAGGTGGACGGTGTTTCTCAGCCAGCGCCGGCTCCCCGGTTCTCGAGGACGCCCGGGGCGGTGCAGATGCCTCCGCCGGTTCCAGGCGAGGGAGGGTTGCGCGCCCTGGAGGACTGGGGAATAGGAAGCGACGAGATCGCGATGCTCGCCGAGTCCGGCGTGATCGAGGCGAGGTGAGCTCAGAGGTGCACGACGGGACAGGTCACCGTGCGAGTTATTCCTTCGACCAACTGAACCTTGCTTACAACCATCTGGCCGAGCGCGTCGACCGTCTCGGCTTCGGCTCGAATGATGACATCATAGGGACCGGTCACGTCGTCAGCGCAGACGATGCCGTCTATGGATGCCACCTCTCTGGCGACCTCGGCCGCTTTGCCCACCTCTGTCTGTATCAGGATGTACGCTGCGACCATCGATCACACCTTTCTTCTCTTGTCGAAGCTCGTCTCTCGAAGTCAGTTGGAGCCATCAGGGGCTGAACCCGTTTCGGGCGTACCCTGCGGGCTCTAGACCCTGCTACCTCTGGACTCTGCGCCTTTGGATCCTGCATCTCTGGACCCTGCGGCCTGTTCCGTATCGTAGTGGTCCGATGCCAGAAACGCTAACGGGCTGGCCTCCACGCGCGATGCTCCCGCCCGCCCGTCCGTCAGGCGCCGACCGCATCTGTTCTCACCGGGTTGGCCAGTTCTGGCCATCCCGTCTGGTCCCTGGTCGGCAGGTCCCTGGTCGGCAGGTCCCGTCTGGTCCCTGGTCGGCAGGTCCCGTCTGGTCCCTGGTCGGCAGGTCCCGTCTGCAAGGCAAGGGAGCAATTGCTGATGAGAGCCAGGTCGGTCTTATAGTGGAATTCTTGTCTCGGTTTGGCGATATTGCGGCGCCGGGGAGTGAACTTGGCTGCGCAGCGGGTCCTTTTGTCACGACCTACTCAATGTTGGACGTGATCAGATGAACATTGGAGAGCGCTACCGGCAGACGGCCGACTCGTTCAAGAGCGCAGTGCGCGAGCTATTCGATCAGAGGCGCCCGCTGGGGCGGTTGGCGCTGACCCAGGTGATCATGATCGCGGGCGACACTCTCGTCACCGTGTCGTTGGCCGGATCGCTCTTCTTCTCTATCTCTCCCGACGCCGCCAGGGGAAAGGTAGTGCTCTACTTGCTCTTGACCATGGCGCCTTTTGCGGTGGTGGCTCCCGCTCTTGCTCCCATCCTCGACCGGGGAAGCAGTTCAAGGAGGACGATGGCCGTCCTTTCGGGAATCGGACGGGCGCTCCTGTGCATCCTGATGGCGTCCAGCGTGCACAGCCTGTTGCTTTTTCCTGAGGCGTTTGGAGTGCTCGTGTTCTCGAAGCTGTACATGATCACGAAAAGCTCCCTCGTGCCTGCTGTGATAGAAGGGCGTCTCGAGCTTGCGGTAGCGAACTCACGCCTGGCCGTCGCCGGAGCTGTTGCCGGGTTCGTCGCTGCGGGCCCCGGCGCCCTGTTCATTCTGATCCATTTCCTTGGTTCCGTCTGGTTGCTACGTGTGGATGCGCTGGTTTACTTCGCGGCCGCAGCAGTGGCGTTTCGCCTTCCGCGGATGAGCGCGCCTCCGCTGCATGGGGCCAGCGGCGCAGCACTGCCTGGCTCAGCACTGCCTGGTTCAGCGTCAGGCGGTTCAGTTCCGACTGGTGATGCAGCTGACGGGTTGCCGCGTGCCGAGCGATCACCGCAACCGTCGCACCCCGGCACGTGGTTGCTGCCAGGCCGAAGACGCCCCGCAGTGCCTTTCCGGCATCTCGTCCCCGCTGACACGCTGCTGGCATCATCGGCGATGTCGGTGCTGCGTGGATCGTTAGGATTCCTCACTTTCCTCCTGGCGTTCTCTCTTCGGCGCCACCACGCGGCGACGTGGTGGTACGGACTGGTGATCATGGGCAGCGGGATCGGTGCAATCCTCGGCTCGTTGACTGTGCCGTACCTGAGGCGGATGTTTACTGAAGCTCAGATACTCGTGCTTGCGCTGTCGGCTGTTGTGGTCGCAGGCGTCGCATCGGGGGTTGTGGGATCACGCATCGCCCAAGTTGGGCTGGCCACCGTGGTCGGGTTTACTGCTGCGGTCGGCAAGCCGTCTTTCGACGCGATCGTACAGAAGAGCGTATCTCCGGCGGCTCAGGGCCGCGCCTTCGGAAGGTTCGAGACGCGGTTCCAGCTGGCCTGGGTGATCGGCGGCCTCGTGCCGGTTCTTGCATCTCTGCCGGTCGAGGCAGGCGACGTTGTCATAGCGTCGGTTGCAATGGTCACGGGAGCATCGTACGTAACAGCCCGAAGGGCGTTGTTGGACCATGGCAGGCAGCGCGGTGATGACCGTCCGCCGAGCACCGGCGCCACCTAGCCAGTCCGTATCGATGCTTGTCGCAACAGGTTGGGTCCGTCGTTTGCCCGAACTGAACATGTTAGTGACTCCGGATCGGACCCGGATTGCATAGTGGTCATCTGCTCGCCGCTATTCGCCGCGCCTCAGCTGCACACGCCTGGCGCACGGACGTCCGACGCTGAGGGTCGCGCAACTCCATTTGCAAGGCCCTTCCCTCGCCGCGATCTGCACGGATGAAGTCGTCGAAGAGTCTCGTCGCGTCACGCAACCCGACGCCGCCGCTCGCAAGTGTGTCGATCCACTCCTCCATGAGGTCAACTTCCTCGAAGAAGTGGCCGAATGGCTCGTGGATCCGGAACGTCGGCACTTCGAGGCGGGTGAGATACCAGATGAAGCGCTGTTGAAGAAGGTTGATACCGAAGGTAGAAAGGCATGCGAGCCTGCGTGAGGCATCGAGGTTGGCAGGCCGGGTTCTCCCGAGCTCTTCGAAATTGGCGACGTGGAGTCCAGTTCCCAACAGGTCTTGGAGCGGAAAGAGGTCGAAAAACCCGTGCGTCCACGCGTTGGCTCCGATGGGGTCGTGCTCCGTAACGCCGGCAACGAGAACGTGCGACTTCAGCTCTCCGCCCCGCCCAATCCGGCCCGCTGGGCTAGCCGTGCTCCAAACCGAGGCTGGTCTCCAAGTCGCCGAGCTCGCTTAGCAGCTCAGCAGGTATGCGATCCGCGAAGATCGAGAAGTGCTCGCGGATCAGGGGCACCTCCTTGCGCCACTCGTCGTCGTCCACGGTGAGCAGCATCTCCATGTCGGCGTCGGAGACATCGAGCCCGTCAATGTTCACCTCGGACGCTGGAGCCGTCAGACCGATCGGGGTTCGCACCGCGGAACCACGGCCAGAGACTCGCTCGAAGATCCACTGGAGGACCCGTGAGTTCTCGCCGTACCCGGGCCACAGCCACCTGCCTTGGGGATCCTTGCGGAACCAGTTGACGTAGAAGATCTTCGGCAGCCTCTCGGGATTGGCCGCCTTTCCGACAGCGAGCCAGTGGGCGAAGTAGTCCGCCATGTTGTACCCGCAGAACGGCAGCATCGCAAAGGGGTCGCGGCGTAGCTTGCCCACGGCGCCGGTAGCGGCGGCAGTCGTCTCGGACGACATGATCGAGCCGAGGAAGACGCCGTGGCGCCAGTTGAACGACTCGGTCACGAGCGGCACGACCGAGGACCTCCGGCCGCCGAAGAGGATAGCGGAGATCGGCACCCCAGCAGGATCCTCCCATTCGGGGGCCATTGACGGCCCCTGTGACGCGGGCACGGTGAAGCGCGCGTTCGGGTGTGCGGCAGGGCCGTCCGACGCCGGGGTCCAGCTCTCACCGAGCCAGCTTGTCAGGTGGGCGGGCGGTTGCTCGGTCATGGACTCCCACCAGACGTCGCCGTCGTCGGTCAACGCGGTGTTGGTGAAGATGGCGTTCTTGCGCATGGTCAGCATCGCGTTCGGGTTTGTAAGCGCGTTGGTGCCGGGCGCCACGCCGAAGAAACCGGCCTCGGGGTTGATGGCCCGCAGCTCGCCGTCGGCGCCGAGCTTCATCCAGCAGATGTCGTCGCCGATGGTCTCGACCTTCCAGCCAGGAAGGGTCGGAACGAGCATTGCGAGGTTGGTCTTGCCGCACGCAGAGGGAAATGCGCCCGTGATGTAGCGAACCTCTCCGTCGGGAGATGTCAGCTTCAGGATCAGCATATGCTCGGCGAGCCACCCATCGTCACGCGCCATGACGGAGGCTATGCGGAGAGCGAAGCACTTCTTCCCGAGCAGAGCGTTTCCTCCATAGCCCGAGCCGAAGGAGATGATCTCGCGTGTCTCCGGGAAATGGACGATGTACTTCTCATCTGGGTTGCACGGCCATGGAGAGTCCGCCTGTCCCGGCAAGAGCGGCGCCCCTACCGAGTGCAGGCAAGGCACGAAGTCCGCCTCTGGCCCGATGGCGTCCAGGGCATCGAGCACCGGCTGGCCCATGCGAGTCATGATGCGCATCGAGACGGCGACGTACGCGGAGTCGGTGAGCTGGACCCCGGTGTGGGCGATAGGCGATCCGATCGGGCCCATAGAGAAGGGCACGACGTACATGGTCCGTCCCCGCATGGCGCCCTCGAAGAGCCCGCGCAGCTTGTCGCGCATCGCTGTTGGATCCATCCAGTTGTTCGTGGGTCCTGCATCGGCTCGGTCTTTCGGGCAGACGAACGTGCGGTCCTCGACCCTTGCTACGTCGCTAGGGTCCGAGCGGGCCCAGAAGCTGCCAGGCCGCGCGGCGTCGGAGAGGCGGGTGAAGGTGCCCGCGTCCACGAGCAACTGGGACAGGCGGTCGTTCTCTTCACTTGTACCGTCGCACCACTCGACCTTGTCGGGGGTTGTCAGCCGTGCTACTTCATCAACCCAGTCGATCAGTTTCCGGTTCTTTGTAGGCGGGATCATCTTGCCTCCTTACATGGTCGCCTTAACGGCCTTTCCTGGACGGGTCCGGCAGAGGGAATGATCTCATGCTAGGCAAGAAACGTGAACGTGCCAAGAAGACGCTCGGACGAGGGACGCACCGGACTCGGCGAGTGGGAGATGATCGATGCCGTTCGGTCCAGGCTGGGTCCGGTTCCTCCGGGCGAGACATGGGTCGGCGACGACGCTGCGATCGTGCGTGTCGGATCCGGCGAGATGCTCTTCGCTACGGACATCGTGGTAGAAGGGGTTCACGTCGACCTCTCGCTTGTTGGAGTGGATGACATGGGATGGAAGGCCATGTCGGCAAATGTAAGCGACATGGCGGCAATGGGCGCCGGCCCCTCCAGGTCGGTTGTGGCGATAGCGGCGACCTTCGACACCGACCTGCGATTGCTCTACGAAGGACTGCTCGCGGCGTCCGAGGAGCTCGGATGCCCGATAGTCGGCGGCGATCTCTCCGGCTCTTCTGCCACTGTCATCACGATTGCGATGCTCGGGACGATGGAAGCGGGCTGCAAGCCGGTCATGCGTTCGGGAGCGCACCCCGGAGACGTGCTGTTCGCCACGGGTCCCTTTGGGGCCGCTGCGGCGGGGCTGTCGGTCTTGCGCGGAGGCCTCGCCGACCTGCCCGCGTCCACCCGCGAGATGCTCGCCAACGCGTACAGGCGACCGGCGCCGCGGGTGGCTCATGGACGGGCCGCGGCCCGGGGAGGCGCCTCGGCGATGATAGATGTCTCTGATGGCCTATGCGCTGATCTGTCCCATCTCGTAGAAGCCTCTGGAGTGGGCTTCTCCCTGGATCACGTTCCCGTCGCTGAAGGGTGCACGCTCGCGGAGGCGTTGGGTGGCGGCGAGGACTACGAGCTTGTCTTTGCTGCTCCAGATCCCACTGCGGTGCGGGAGAGCTTCGAGGCGCGCGGGCTTGATCCTCCGATCCGGATCGGCGTCTGTGTAGAGGATCCGAGCGCAAGGCTGCTGGACGGCGAGCCGATCCCGCTCCTTGGATGGGAGCACCGGTGGGCGCCCATGCCCACAGCCGCCATGCCCACGCCGCCCCCCACGCCGCCCCCCACGCCGCCTCCGCCGCCTTCGCCGTCCCCCACGCCCCCAGCCTCCGGGCCATCCTCGCCGCCTCCGCCGCCTCCGCCGTCCCCCACGCCCCCAGCTGCCTGGGACGCTGATCCCGTGCGGCTGAAGGCGCTTCTCGACGCAGTGCTCGTGATCGAGGCATACCTCGACCTGCCTATGGTCCTCCAGCGGATCGTCGACTCCGCGACCTCGCTGGCAGGGGCTCGTTACGGAGCGCTTGGGGTCCTGGACGCCGACCGCAGGCGCCTGAGCAGTTTCTACACCTCCGGAATATCCGAAGAGGATGCGCACAAGATCGGCGATCTTCCTACCGGAAAGGGAATTCTGGGTCTGTTGATCACCGATCCCCGCCCGGTCCGCATCGCCGATCTTTCCTCGGATCCCCGCAGATCCGGATATCCGCCGAACCATCCCGCGATGCGCTCATTCCTTGGCGTGCCGGTGAGGGTGAGGGGAGAGGTGTTCGGAAACCTCTACCTAGCCGACAAGATCGGTCAAGCTGAGTTCACCGAGGCGGACGAGGAGATGATCGTGGCGTTGGCGAAGGCCGCCGGGATCGCGATAGACAATGCCCGCCTGCACGCGCATCTGAGGCAGCTCAGCCTTGCGCAGGACCGTGAGCGCATTGCACGTGATCTTCATGACACGGTCGTGCAGCGGCTCTTTGCTACTGGGCTCTCGCTGCAAAGCGTGTTGAGACGGGCGCCGAGCATCGAGATAGCCAGACGTCTGGAGGCTGCGGTGGACGATCTGGACGAGACGATCAGCCAGATCCGCAGCACGATCTTCGCTCTGAGCAGGGACCAGGTGGGCAAGGGGGAGCTCCGTGCAGAGATCATGACCCTTGTCCTCGGGAGCGCCCCCAGCTTGGGCTTCGAGCCGCGAGTCCATGTCGCCGAAGGCATCGACGCAGTGACCGACCCCAGCGTGTGCGAGCATCTCATCGCTGCGCTGCGTGAGGCCCTTTCCAATGTGGGCAAGCATGCGCGCGCCTCCTCGGTGGAGGTGACGTTAGAGGTGTCCCATCGAGGTGCGGGCGGTGTAGATGACACCAGGCCCGGTGGGACATCGGAGATCGTGCTCCGGGTGGTTGACGACGGTGTTGGCATCGGCGCCTCGATCCCGCGGGAAGGCGGGCAGGGAGTAGCGAACCTGGCACGGCGAGCCGAGCTTCTCGGAGGGCGCATGTCGCTGTCGGACCTCGGCGACCAGGGGATCACAGGCACCGAACTGGTCTGGAGCGCACCACTCAGCCCAGTGGGGTCGTAGCGCACGAGCGGAGAGCTCGTGATGTGCACGGCGCTTCGGCTTCGATCTGTGACGCCAGCAGCTCCCACGCGCGGTGGATCTCGTGGACGCTCTGGCCGAGGCCGAGGATCTCGACGGCTCGTTTCGAGGCCAGCGGCAGGATCCCAGCGCGCGGCGCCGCTCGTCCACCAGCGCGCGGCGACTCACTCGCACTTGGCGCTCCACCAGCGCTTGACGACGAGAGCGACCACGTGAGCGACGAAGTCGAGATGCGTTCCCATTCGGGATGGACGACCAGGAACGACGCGACGGCGCGGGCGCCCCCGGTGACAGCAGGACCGCTCATGCCGTTCGCGGTGACGCCGAGGCGGAGCTCCTGGCGACTCACGGCCTGTCCGGCGATGTCGAGCGATCGGCGGCTGACGAGAAGGCCGCCGGGCTCCCCATGGCGGCCGAGCACCGCCGTCTCGAGCCAGAAGAGCTCACCTGTGGCGGCGACCTCGATCGCGACCTCGGAGCGATGCTGCGCGCCGGCCAGCACGACCATGGGTTGCGGCATCCACCAGAGCCTCCCGGCCGATCCGATCCGGGCAACGACACTGGAGAGTGAAGGGGCGGGCTTGGCTGCTGGGCGCACGAAGGTAGCGGCTACGGAGGAGATCCTGAGCCGGGCATGCGCGCCAATGTCCACCTTGCTCTCCAACCTGTCTCCACCCAGAGGACCCGCAGCCCCGCCGACGAAGTGAACCCCGTGTGTGGTGATGCGCGGTAGCAGCGGCGGCTGCCCCCAGCACTCGGTGATGAGGGTCGTGAAACCAGTCCGGCCGGCTTGCGCGCAGGCGGCGATGCGTGCCTGGGAGGTGAGCGCACCGGGCCCCGGTCTTCTCACGGGCCGGGTCCCGCGAGCGTGCGGCGCCGCTCGTCCACCAGCCAGCCAATGACCCGGTCGATGCCTTGGCCGTGGCGGACCGCCGTGGGGATGACTGGCAGCGTGCCGCGGGCGGCTTTCGCGTCCGAGAGCATGCGGTCGACGTCGGCGCCGACAAGGGGTGCGAGGTCGACTTTGTTCACGACGAGGAGGTCGGAGCGTGTCACGCCGGGGCCTCCCTTGCGGGCGACGTCATCTCCGCCTGCGACGTCGAGCACGAAGATCTGGCGATCCACCAGCCCGTAGCTGAAGGTGGCTGTGAGGTTGTCGCCCCCGCTCTCGATCAAGATGACGCCGACGGGACCGACCGCTCTCTCCAGCTGCTCGACCGCGTCGAGGTTCGCCCCGATGTCGTCGCGTATAGCGGTGTGCGGGCAGCACCCGGTTCGTACAGCGACGATGCGATCGGGATCCAGCACGCCCATGCGACGCAGCGTGTCAGCGTCCTCGGTCGTGAAGATGTCGTTCGTCACCACCCCGATGGGGAACGTGGCCTTCATTCGTTCGCAGAGGCTGGCCACGAGCGCGGTCTTGCCGCTGCCGACGGGACCGCCGATTCCCACCCGCCATGCCCGATCCCGGTCAGCTGGGCCGCAGTACTGCGGGCTGTCTGTCAACCTGCTCATGAAGCGAACAGCCTCTCTTCCCGTTCCAGATGGGCCTGGGCGGCGAGATCGGACAGGGGAGCCACGATCGAGGAGATCCACTCGGTGCCGGCGATGCCGTTGCCGAGCGGCTCGGCGGCGAGCACGGCTTCTCTTGCCACAGCGTGGATCTCGACTGCAATATGGGCGAGTGCGCCAGCGAGCACATGGGCCGACTCGAACGGGTCAAGGCCGAGGAGGCGGGAAGCCGCCCAGAGCGGCGTGCTCGCGAGATCGTAGATGGCGGCCCAAGCGGCGTCTTGGGGCTCGATGCCGAGCGCAGCGGTGGCGAAGCCGAGCACTACCCAGAAGTGGCGCCCGGCCAGGAGATCGCCCGCGGTCCTGAGGGCCTCCGGCCACGTGGCGCTGGCGGCGCGCAGCCAGCGCCGAGCCTGCTCGCGGGACGTGTCTCTCGCAGCGGCGGGCGCCAGCCGGGCATCGACCGCGGTGTCGAGGGCATCCAGCCCAGCTGCGCGCTGCGGCGCCGGCGCGGCGGCGAGCTTGCTTGCTGCGGCGACGACCTGAGCCGCCATGATGCCGGTGGTGCTCAGCCTGCCGGCCAGGTGCTCTCTCACCGTGGCAATGTCGGCGACGTCCCCCCAGGAGACGGAGTGCTCCATGCCTGCCGAATAGGCATAGCTGCCCGAAGGGAAGCGGCCGTCGCAGAGCAGCATCACAACTGGTTGCATCAGAACAGGAAGTAGCGGCGGGCCATCGGAACCTCGGATGCGGGGACGGGTTCGACCTCTGTCCCGTCGATGCGGACGCAGAAGCGCTCGGGATCGACCTCTATGCGTGGCAGGGCGTCGTTCTCGGGAAGGTCCGCCTTGCTGCGTCCGGTCACGGACTCTGTAGCCAGCACATTCGCGCCCAGCTCTGCCCGTTCGGCGAAGCCAGCCTCGATCGCGGCGCGTGAGGTGAAGGCGATGCTGCTCTCGGCGGCGACTTGCGGGGAAGCGGAGAACATTGGCCGGGAGAGGACGGGCTCGGGGGTTGGGATCGAGGCATTGGGGTCCCCTATAGCGGCCCAGGCGACCATGCCCGCTTTCAGCACCACGTCGGGGCGGACGCCGAAGAATTTTGGCTGCCAGAGCACGAGGTCGGCCAGCTTGCCCTCTGCGATGCTGCCCACCTCGGCCTCGAGGCCGTGAGCGATCGCCGGGCAGATGGTGTACTTTGCCACGTACCTCCTGGCGCGGTGATTGTCGGCCGGGCCGTCTCCAGGAAGCGCTCCACGCCGGCCCTTCATCACGTGGGCTGTTTGCCAGGTCCTCACGATGACCTCTCCTGCCCTTCCCATTGCCTGCGAGTCGGAGCCGATCATCGATATCGCACCGAGGTCATGGAGCACGTCCTCCGCGGCGATGGTCGTGGGGCGGATCCTGCTCTCGGCGAATGCGAGGTCTTCTGGGAGCGAAGGGTTGAGATGGTGACAGACCATGAGCATGTCGAGGTGCTCGTCGATGGTGTTCACCCCGTAGGGACGGGTCGGGTTGGTCGAGCTGGGCAGGACGTTGGGCTCTCCTGCGACCCGGATGATGTCTGGCGCATGTCCACCGCCCGCGCCCTCGGTGTGGTAGGCGTGAATGGTCCTGCCTGCGATGGCGGCGATGGTGTCCTCCACGAACCCAGCCTCGTTCAGCGTGTCGGTGTGGATCGCGACCTGCGCGCCTGCCTCGGCGGCCACCTCGAGGCAGGTCGAGATCGCTCGCGGCGTCGAACCCCAGTCTTCGTGCAGCTTGAAGCCGGCTGCTCCCGCCGCCAGCTGCTCCCAGAGCGCCTCGGCGGACGCGGTGTTGCCCTTGCCGAGAAGGGCGACGTTGATCGGGTACTGGTCGAGCGCACGGAGCGTCTTGAGTAGCGACCACGCCCCTGGGGTGACGGTGGTTGCCTTGGTGCCCTCGACCGGCCCGGTGCCTCCGCCGACGATGGTCGTGATGCCAGAGGCCAGTGCCTCGTCGAGGATCTGCGGGCAGATCAAGTGGACGTGGCAGTCGATGCCTCCGGCTGTGAGGATCTTGTTGTTTCCAGAGAGGATCTCGGTGGACGGGCCGATCACCAGGTCTGGATGCACGCCGTCCATGATGTCGGGATTGCCTGCCTTGCCGAGCGCCGTAATGCGTCCGTCGCGGACTCCGACGTCTGCTTTGATCACTCCCCAGTGGTCGAGCACGAGCGCGCCCGTGATGACGAGGTCGGGAGCGCCCTCAGCGCGTGTCGCCATCGCCTGGCCCATCGACTCGCGGATCACCTTCCCCCCGCCGAAGACGGCCTCGTCGCCTCCGAAGCAGCGATCCTCGGTGACGCTCACGAGCAGATCGGTGTCGGCTAGGCGAACCAGGTCGCCCACCGTAGGGCCGTACAGGCGTGCGTAGTGCTCGCGGGAGATCCTCACTGTCCAGTGGCCTGGTTCTCTGCGGCTTGAATCGTGGGTTCGCGGCCGTCCAGCGACCCTGCTGCGAGCCCACGCAGACCTGGCACGCGGCGCCTGCCCGCCAGCGGGACGAGCGACACCTCGCGCTCGATCCCCGGCTCGAAGCGGACCGAGGCGCCTGCAGCGATGTCGAGGCGGCGGCCCCAGGCCGCTGATCGGTCGATCCTTAGGGCGCGATTGACTTCGGCGAAGTGGAAATGTGATCCGACCTGGACGGGTCGGTCACCGAGGTTCTCCACCATCATCGTGATCGCCTGCCGTCCGGCGTTCAGCTCGAGGGTGGCGGCCTGCTCATCGGCTGCGGCCTGCTCACCGGCTGCGGCCTGCTCACCGGCTGCGGCCTGCTCATCGGCTGCGGCCTGCTCATCGGCGCCGCCAGTGATGATCTCACCCGGGATGCCCGTGGGCCGGCTGGAGACGGTGGTCATGGTATCGGCCTGTGGACAGTCACGAGCTTGGTACCATCCTCGAAGGTCGCTTCCACCTGGATCTGGTCGATCATCTCCGGGATGCCCGGCATCACGTCATCGCGGTCGAGCACGTGACGGGAAGCCGCCATGAGGTCGCTGACGCTGCGGCCGTCCCGGGCTCCTTCGAGGACAAAGGCGCTCAGTAGCGCTATAGCTTCGGGGTAGTTGAGCTTGACGCCCCGCGCCCTGCGTTCTCGTGCGAGGAACGCTGCCATCGTGAGCAGTAGCTTCTCCTGTTCATGGGGGGTGAGCCTCATGAGGATGCGCCCTTGCGTTCGTGGTCGGAGGAGATCAGCGCAGCCGTCACGGTTGCTGCGGTGCAACGAGCCCTCGACTGCAGGTACTCCATGGCATCGAGCGCGGCGTAGTGACTCTGGGGGGTGGAGCCGCCGCAGCAGTCTTCGATCACCCTCACGTGGAAGTCGTGCTGGTGGGCATCGACGAAGGTGTAGTGGACACATACGTCGGTCAGCTCGCCGGCGAGGAGAAGTGTCGAGACATCGAGATCAGCCAGCCTGTCCAGGAGGTCTGTTCCGAAGAACCCTGAGTACCGGCGTTTTACGATTTGGGTCTCGGTCGCGAGCGGCCGCAGCTCGCCCACTATGCTCGTTGCAGCGTCGCCTTCGATGAAGTGGACGCCCTCTGCGCCATCGAGCTCCCGGCCGAAGTCATCGAGCGCCCGGGAATGAACCTCTTGCAGGTGGACCACCGGCACGTTGGTGTGGCGGCACAGCTCGAGTATCTCCACCAGACGACGGATCCGGTCGCTGAACCCAGGCATCTGCTGGATGCCGTAGCGGCCATGGCCGCTGCTCGTCAGGTAACCCGCCTGCTGCATGTCGACGATAACGAGAGCGGGCCGGCCATGGATCAGCGGGTCGAGCGATGGCGAGGCCGTGGGACCCGCCGGTGGTGCGGGAGCCGTGGGTTCCGCCGGTGGTGCGGGAGCCGTGGGTTCCGCGCTGAGCTCGTCGACCAGGGCCGGCCAGGCGTACGGGTCGTGTCCGGGGACGGTGACGAGCCCTCTCGCGGCGGCCTCCGACTTGAGCCGGCGTATCGAGCTGATCGCCTGCTCGGGTGTCCCGCCGATCAGTCCTCCCGGTGCAATCTCGCGATCGATGTTCTCGGTGAGGTCAGCGGCATCGAACGCGAAGGCGTACCCGCCGCAGGCGGCGCCGTCGAGCTCGACGAGGAAGCTCTGATGGCCGGGCGTGTGACCGGGAGTGCAGATGGCGGTGACTCCCGGCGCTATACGGGTGTCACCGTCCAGCACCTGCCAGTTGAGCGAAGGATCGTCGAAATCGATCCGGAAGATCCCCTGTAGCTCGAGGTCCGCCTGGGGGGTTTCCATGGCATGTTGGAGCTCTGCTCCCTGGATGGCGACCGGCGTGGCTCGCCGGGCGAAGTGCCGCAGGCCACCTGCATGGTCGCTGTGCAGGTGGCTCACTGCGACGAGGACGATGTCATCGAGCTCGACTCCCGCTTCGTGGCACGTATCTTCGAGCGGATCGCCGCCGGTCGCGAGGAGAGGTTTGTCCGCGCCGCGATAGAAGCGCTCCGCGAGGGCCGGATCCCGTACGAGCGCGGGGTTGTGCCCTGTGTCGAGCAGGACCCAACCGGCCGACGTCTCGACCAGCACAGCCGTTACGGGCTCCGTTATGAGCTGGCCGGTGCGGTCGCCGAGGATGGACACCGAGCGCGGCAGGGTTTCTGCTCCGAGCGTCAGCGGGATAATCCGGCGGGCTAGCTCGCCCCGGACGGTCGCGCGCGGCTCAGGCACTCAGGTCATGCCTTTCGGAAGGCGCCGGTTGCGCACGAGCGTGGCGAGCACGTCGCAGATCACCCGTACCCCGATCAAGGAGGTTATGTCTGCCGAGTCATACGGCGGGGAGCACTCGACCACCTCGATTCCGGCGAGGCCAGGTTCTGCAACCCTGCGAACGAGCTCGAGGACCTCGCGGGGGAGGAAGCCTCCCGGCTCAGGCCAGCCTGTCCCCGGGACGAAGCCGGCGTCGAGGCAGTCGACGTCGAAGGACAGCCACACCTCGTCAGTGCCGTCCCACGCGACCTCCAGCGCGCGTTCAGCAGCAGCCTCCATCCCCATCTCCGAGCAGTCCGTGACCGTCATGATGGTCGTCTCGCGCTCGCGGGAGACTTTGACGCCCGGGCGCGGCGCCTGCCAACCGCCGATCCCGAGTTGGACCAGGTTGCGTGCAGGCACGTTAGGAAGGTTGGTCGCATGGAACCATGGCGTTGTGTGCATTCGCTCGTCCAGGTCCGTCTCTTGGGTGTCGACGTGGCGGTCGAAGTGGATGATGCCGAGCTTTCCTTCGAGGTGCTGGGCGACACCTCGGACCGTGGGGTACCCGATCGAATGGTCGCCGCCGAGAACCACCGGGAACGCCCCGGAGGCATAGACGTGGGCGACGGCTGAGGCGATCTGATCGAAGCTCTTCTCGATGTTGCCGGGTATGGTGAAGACGTCGCCGAGATCGCCGATCGTGATCGACTCGCGCAGGTCTACTCCGAGCTCGAAACTATACGTGCCGTACAGAGCGGAGATGCGCCGGAGTCCCTGCGGGCCGAATCGTGCGCCGGAGCGGTAGGTGGTCCCCGCGTCGTGTGGCGCTCCGAGCACTGCGACGTCGTAGTCGCCGCAGGTGCGGGCGTCCTCCACGTACGGCGCTTTCAGGAACGTGTTGATCCCCGCAAAGTGGGGGAGCTCACCGCGGCTGAACGTGGGAATGGTACGGTCCACGATAGACGCGGCCCCCGGCAGCCCGAGCTCGATACCACGGGCCTGTTCGAGCTCCAGCATGGTTGTTGGAAGGCCGGCCTCGGCTTCGAGTGCGTGGCGAGCCTCGGGACCGTGGCGGTCATGTGCGTGGGTCACGTGTTCTTCTCTCCTTCTCCTTCGATACTTTGCTATATGTCAAGTGCGACCTATCGGGCTGGCTGTCGGGCTCGCTATCAAGCTCGCACCCTGGGATCGGCGACTCGCTGGAGGATGTCGACCAGCGCGTTGATCAACACGTAGAAGAGCCCGAGGACGAGCGTCACGCCGGATATTGCCGGAAAGTCCCCGACCGGTATGCTCTGCGCCGCGTAGTAGCCGATGCCCGGCCATGCGAAGATCTGCTCGACAACGACGTCTCCTGCGAGCAGCAGCCCTGCCTGGAGCCCGGTCATGGACAGCGCCGGCCCGAGGGCGTTACGCAACGCATGGCGAAGCAGGACCGCTCGGTCGCGGAGCCCTTTGGACCGTGCGGTACGCACGTAATCCTCGCGTAGCACCGTGACAAGGCTTCCTCTGAGCACGCGGCCGATGGAGACGGCGGGCCCGATGGCGAGCACAGTCGCTGGCATGATCAGGTGCTGGAGGGCATTGAGCAGGACATTGAACCGGCCGGCGAGGATCGCGTCGATGGTCAGGAAGCCGGTGGGGCCGGTTGGGGGGTTCGGGATGGACGTCCTGCCTGTTGCAGGGAGCCAGCCAAGGTGGCCGTAGAACAAAAGGATCCCGAGCAGCGCGAGGAGGAACAGTGGCGCGGATGCTCCGGACACCATTACGAACTTCAAGATCCGCGCGCCGCGCCAGCGCGCTGCGGTCGCTATGCCGAGCGCCAGCCCGAGCAACAGCGCGAGGATGATGGCGTAGAAGGCGAGCTCCATGGTCGCCGGCAGGTACTCGGCCAGATCTTGGGTGACCGGGTTGCGCGTCCGATAGGAGACTCCGAGATTGCCGTGGAGAAGGTTGCCAACGTAGTGAAGGAACTGGGTGGTGATCGGCAGGTTCAGCCCGAGCTTCACTCGTTCGGCAGCGACGGCGGCCTTGGACGCGCCAGCCCCCAGGTACGCGTGCGCAGGGTCGGTATTGGACAGGTGCGACAGCGTGAACATGGTTGCGATCAGGATCAACAGGATGATCAAGGCTGCTCCGAGACGCCGTGCGGCAAAGGTGAGCGGGTTCATCGTGCCTCCTTCTCAGGTGTCCCGGAGCGCATCGCGGAGGAAGTCGCCCGTCATGTTCGACAGGAACGCCAGCATGAAGATAGCGATGGCGGGCATGATCGGTACCCACCAGCTTTGCAACAGGTACGAGAGGTTCCGGGCCGCCATGGCGCCGAGCTCGGGGGCTGGGGCCGGGGAACCGAGGCCAAGGAACGAGAGCCCGGCGAGCGTCAGGATCAGGTTGCCGACATCGAGGCTTGCGGTCACCACGATAGCCGGCGCCGCTCCGGGCAGTAGGTGGCGGGTCATCAGGCTCCATCGGCTCGCGCCGGAAAGTCGCGCGGCTTCGAGGTGCGGCCGGGCGGCGAGGGACCGGACCTCCCCGCGGACGATGCGCGCGTAGAAGGGCCACCACACGATGCCGACGGCGACAAGGGTGTGCAGCAGGGATGGACCGAGAGCGGCTACGACGGCAATCGCGAGCACCGGGCCCGGCAAGGCCAGGAACGCGTCCGTAAGGCGCATGAGCACCTCGTCCAGCCAGCCTCCTGCGGCGCCGGCCAAGAGGCCTACCAGGCCGCCGATCAGCACACCCGAGGCGATGACCCCAAGGGCGGAGAACCAGCTCGTCCGGATCCCGTAGAGAACACGGCTCAGCTCGTCGCGACCGATCGAGTCCGAGCCGAGGAGGAAGCCGCCGTGTCCTGGCGGCGTGAAAGCGGCCCCCGCGGGCACGAGGGGACTATGGGGGGCGAGCGCGGGTCCAGCGACGGCCAGGACAGTCAGGGCCGTGAACAGGCCGCCCGCGTACCATGCGGCGCGGTTCGTGTCGCGCAGGCTGCTGCGAAGCGAGCCTGACAGGCGCGGGCCTGATTGCGGCGACCGGAAAAAGCGGCGTGCCGGCCCGAGCGGGTCGGGAACGTAGGGTTCAGCAACTGCCATCAGCGGCTCTCTTCCCTTCCGGCTTCCCTTCCGGCTGCTCGGGCGAGGTCGCTGCCGAGGCGGTGAAGGCACGCGGCCTTATGGGCCAGCCGGACCGGGTCAACCGTCGGGGGGCCAGCAAGCTCCAGCACGGGGTCGCTCGTCAGGCACGCGTCGCTCGCATGGTCGCAGCGCGGTTCGAAGGCACAGCCCGTTGGGATGTCGAGGGGGCTTGCAGGCTCCCCCCGAGCGGCGTCGAGGGTCCTTCCCGGTTCTGGCACGGACGCGAGCAGCGCGGCGGTGTAGGGATGCCTGGGGCGGTCGACCACTTCATCGACGGGTCCGATCTCGACTATGCGGCCGAGGTACATTATCGCGACGCGGTCGGCGACGACGCGTGCCACCGCCAGGTCGTGGGTGACGAAGAGCACAGCCATCGACAGATCCCTGCGCAGCTGTCCTACGAGGTTCAGGATCGTGGCAGCGAGCGATACATCGAGCGCGCTCGTGGGCTCGTCGCAGAGCAGCACCGGCGGAGGGACGACGATCGCTCTAGCGAGCGCGACCCTCTGGCGCTGGCCGCCTGAGAGCTCCCGCGGCTTTGCGGCTGCAACTTCCTGTGGTAGGCCGACGGCTCTGAGCGCTGCTCGTGCTCGTTCCTCGCGACCTGCGGCCGGCGCATTGGATCCCGCGAGGCGCTCCTTGAGCAGCGTCGCAACGCTGAGCCAAGGTGTGAGTGAGGCCCCTGCATCTTGGAACACCATCTGGGGGCTGCCCGTCATGCCCAGCTCGATAGATCCGCGATCGATCTCGAGAAGACCTGCGATCGCACGGAGCAGGGTCGACTTGCCACTTCCGCTCTCGCCGACGAGCGCGACCACCTCCCCTGGAGCGATCTCGAGATCGACGCCTCGCAGGGACCAGATGCGTTGGCTCCGCAACCCCCGGCGCACCTTGAACGACTTGGCGACGTCGTGAAGGAGGATCGCGAGGCCGGGCGCCGGGGCAGGATCGACCCAGGGGGTGGCATGTCCCTGCTCTTGGCCGACGACGCCTCCGGTTCGCCAGCAGGCGACGTCGTGGCTCTTGGTCCAGGTTGACGGGGTCGGGATCTCGCTGTTGCAGCGGTCGAGAACGAGAGCACAGCGGTCTGCGAAGGGGCACCCTGCAGGCGGCGTGGTTGGGTCAGGTGGCTCTCCTGGGAGCGTCCCGACAGGTCCTTGTCTCGCAGTGCTGAGTGTCAGCCTGGAGCGCAGGAGGCCCGCAGTGTACGGGTGAGCTGGGGCATCGAGGATTTCGCTGGCAGGTCCGAGCTCCATGATCCGGCCGCCGTACAGGACCGCGATCCTGTCGGCCAGCTGGCTCGCGACACCTAAGTCGTGGGTTATGAAGAGGATCGCCATGCCCAGGTCGTCGCGGAGGCCGCGCAAAAGCCTCAGGATCTGCGCCTGGACAGTGACGTCAAGGGCGGTAGTGGGCTCGTCTGCGATTACGAGCCGGGGAGAGCCGGCTATGGCCATGGCCAGCATCACCCGTTGGCGCAGCCCGCCTGAGAGCTCGTGGGGAAAGCTGGCGAGCCGGCGCTCGGCGTCCGGTATGCCGGCAGCGTTGAGAAGGCGGACTCCCTCGGCTCGCGATCCGGCCACCTCGGCAATCTGACGGCCGATCCTCATGGTCGGGTTCAGCGAGGTCATAGGGTCCTGGAAGACAGCGCCGAGTGACGATCTGCGGAGCCGACGCCAAGTATCGGGCTTCGCCGCGGTCACGTCCTGGCCGCAGACCTCAACGTGCCCCGCTATGGTCGTAGTCTTCTGTGGGTGGAGGCCGAGCAGCGTGAGCCCGAGAACGCTCTTGCCAGAGCCGGATTCGCCGACCAGCGCGAGCACCTCGCCCGATGATATGTCAAGGGTCACTCCCCGCAGGGCTTGGAGGTTGCGGCCGTTGCGGCGGAACGTGACGCTGAGGTCCTTCACGGAGGCGACAGGACCGGTACGCTGCCGGGGCGCTGCCAGCGAGCCTGAGCCTACGGTTACGGTGGGCGTCCTCCGTGTGTTGGGGTGGTCGTCGGTCACCTTGCCAACGACGGGTCCAGTAGCCGCCCTCCCGTTTGTCGCAGGGAGGGCGGCTGTGCACAGCGAGCGGCCCGCGCCGCCTGCTGGACGCACCCGGATCATCTTGGATGGAGGTCTGCGATGATCACGGTGTGCGGAACTGCTTTCTGGTAGGAGATGCCTCCCATCCATCTGGGCGTGACGACGGTGCCTTCCTTGTTTGCGAGCGGGAGCCAGCACCCGGATCGGGCGAAGGCAGCGCCGGCTTTCTCGTAGTCAGCCGCCACCTGGTTCGTGGTGGTCGCGGTCTGGCCGGCATTCAACAGCGCGGTCCCGGCAGGGACGTTGCAGTTGAGGTAGTTGAGGCCTCCGGTGGGGGTCATCACGATTCGCGCCCAAGTGTCTGGGTTGTAGGCATCAGGCCAGTTGGTCTCGATGAGCAGGTTCGGCAGCGAGGGGCCCGGGTTGCCTGGCCAGTTGTAGATGGTTGCCTGAGGCACGGCCACCACGGTCACCTGCAGGCCTGTTGTGGCCAGTTGCGCCTGCAAGAGGTTGGCCATCAGCTTCGAGGTCGGATCATCTGCCTGGTAAGCGAGCTGGACGGCCTTGTTGGACATCTTGGCCACCGCGGTGGTCAGCGATCGGGGGTTGTAGGTGGGATCAAAGGTTGCGGTACCGGACGGCAGTACTCCGTTCGGGTAGATCTGAGTGGACACGGTCGCGCGGCCCGGGAACACGCTTTGTACGAGCGAGCTACGGTTGATCGCCTTGGCAAGATCGGTGCGCAGCGTCTGGCTGGCGAAGATGCCTGAACGTTCGTTGACCCAGATCATTGGCATCTCCAGCGTTGGAACCTCAGTCACGGTGAACGCAGGGTTGGACCTGAAGGCTTGGATCGCCGGGCCGGGCAGGTAGTCGTTCATGATGATCGACAGCTGGCCACGCTCGAGCTCGAGCTGCTGGGTCGACATGTTGGGCATGATCGATATGTTGACTGTGGTGTAGTAAGGCTTTGGTCCCCAATAGCCGGGAAAAGCCTTGAGGACGTACTTCTGTCCAGGAACCACACTCGCGATGAAGTATGGGCCAGTTCCCGCGTCATGCGTCTTCAGCCAGGTTTGGTCGTGATCAGAGCCCGCGTGAGCTTGAAGAGCGGTCGGGCTCTCCATCTTGGGTCCGTACGCAGACGCGAGGTAGTCGAGAAAGGCGCTATTGGGCTTCTTCAGGGTCACAACGGCCACCTGTGGGCTCGGTGTGGCGACGGATGCCAAGTCAGCCAGCATATAAGCGGGGGCCTGATTGACCGCCAGGCGGCGATTGAAGCTCGCGGCGACCGCGGCGGACGTGAATGGAGCGCCGTCATGGAAGAGCACGCCGCTGCGCAGCTGGAATGTGTAGGTCAAGCCATTCGGAGAGACAGACCAGCTCGTCGCCAGGTCGGGAACTATCTTGTGTAGGCTGGTGTTGGGCGCGTACTGTACCAGCCCTTGATAGACCGAGGTGGTTATAGCCAAGCCTTGGCCTGCGTAGAAGACGTCAGGGTCAGGCGGCTGAGTGTCGGCCGTGAAGGCCGCGTTGAGCACGTGGGATGACGCGGCAGCTGATGATGTGCTGGATCCTGACTGCGAGGTCGTGCCCGTAGTGGCGCCGGCGCAGGCAGCCAGGGTCGCAGCGCTCGCGAAGAGCGCTGCTGTCATGGCCACGATCCGTGTAATGTGTCGCTTCATTCATACCTCCTAGTGTTCCCTCTCATTCGGGTTATGCAGTCACTTATTTCCCCGTTTGAACCACGCTTGTCATGCAGCTGAAAGACGTAACAAGCTCCACGAAAGGCAGGGTAAAAAGAAAAAGCCCGAGAAGTCACTGTGGATCTCCCGGGCTTTTCTCCCTCCGTGTCACGGACTGTTCCGTGGGCGCCTCTCGGACCAGCCATCACCGAAGGTGGTGCGGAACCCTAGGCGCCTAATGATTCAATTGTCCTGAACGCCGTGTTGAAATCTCAGGCGCTCACCTGTAGCTGGCTGAGTCGATCTGGCCGCCTGCTGGTTGCATTGCCGTATGGCGTCTCAACTCTCTCTTATTGACTTATTGGTAGGGTCTTGGCCGTTTGTGTCGGCCGCTCCGGACAGCCTGAGGAAGGGGGGTGAACGGTTGCCCGGAGCGGCGTTTATGCTTACGTATAGCACTATAAGCGCGCGGAGTTTCTGGATTGTTTCCCAAGTGTTTCTATCTCGTGAACTACCGATAGCCGGAGCCCTGGCCGCTGGTGGGCGTCGGCTGCAGTGGGCGCGCTTTGGCCGGGTTCTGTCATCCGGTTTGGCTGTGAGCTTTGCGATATGTCAGGAGCAGGGGACGGCGTGTGACCTTCGTACTGGGAAGGCGTCCGTTCGTCAACAGTGGCTCGCGCGCAGCCGAACGTAGTGCGCCAGCGCCACCTTGGCTGGGTCGAAGGACTCGTTGATGCGCTTGGTGGGATGACTGTCGAACGGCTCGTGCTTAGGGATCCGTCCCGAACGGGCCGGCGGCTCGTCGTCGGCCGGTCGAGTAGAGAGGTGCGCGCATTGAGGTCCGGGTCGTGGCCAGCTGATCAAGTGGCTGGACGGCTAGCTCGCTAGACGTCCAGCGTCTGTCGAGGGCTCGCGGGCGTCTCTCGTTATCCCAGTTGCTCCGGCCCGATTGTCGCTGCGGGGTCGAGAACGTTGGCAAAGAACTCGAGGGTGCGAGCCCACGCATCTCGTGCCGGCGCTGGGCGATAGGTGGGACGCGTGTCGTTGAAGAACGCGTGGGGGGTCTCAGGGTAGATGCGAAGTTCGGCATCGACCCCGCGTGCCGAGAGCGACGCAGAGAACGCAGGCAGGGTGGAGACGACGCGTGGGTCGTCGGCGCCGTAGAAACCTCTCACCGGGCAGGTGAGCTTCGCGACCTCGTCGGAGCCAGGGGAGGAGCCGTAGTAGATGACCGCTCCAGAGATTGCCGCGTTGGAGCAGGCGAGAAGAGCCGACAGGGCTCCACCCATGCAGTACCCGACGGAGCCGACGGGCTTGCCGACGGAGCACTGGTGTGCGCGCAGGAATTCGACGGCAGACTTCAGAGCCGCCACGTGGTCACCGGAGTCGCGGGGTCCCGCGCCGAAGAGCGCTCCAAGAGTCTCGCTTACCTTTGGTCCCTCGTCACCGGGGAGTTCGGCGCAGGCCCGGGACCGGCTGTCTTCGTCGCTGAGCACCGACATCCACTGGTCTGGGGGAAGGGAGCTCAAGAAGGTCTTCGCCTTTTCAACTCGATCAAAGGAGAGCTCGTCCGGACGACCGCCTCCGGCGGAGTAGAGGTCGGGAGCAAGGGCAGCGTAACCAGCAGTTGCGAAACGATCTGTGACATCACGGATGTGCTGGTCCACGCCCCAGACCTCTTGGACCACGATTATCCCGGGCACTGGAATGCCGGGGGCCGCCGGGTGCGCTAGGTATGAATTGATGTTGCCTCTAGGACTTTCATGTTCCACCCACTCGGTGTGCAGCAGCATGCTCGGTCAGCGCTCCTTATCTTGTCTCGATCTTTTCTCGCTTGTTCCGTGTCTTGTCTCGCTTGTTCCGTGTCTTGTCTCATGCACTTGCTCGATTGGGACCTTAGCGAGTGGTTGGCGATCTCGCACAGCGGGCTTGGGCCCAGAAGAGGTTAAGTGTCCCCTGCGGCTGCCGCGAGCGAGCGCATTGCAGTGACGGCGCGCCTGATACCGGAACGTGTCGAGCTATACTACTCAAGTCGGTCCTGAGTGGACGAAAATCTCTAGGCGGCGCTGAGCACCGTAGCTGGAGCCCGAAGGCCGGCGATACCGGAAAGACGGCGATGCCGCCGGGCAACCGGGGCGCGAAAAGAGAGGATTAGAAAATCGCATGATCAACACCCGTTCAATCCGTGTCGTGATCGCTCTCGGAGCTGTGGCGTTGCTCGCTGCAGCCTGTAGCAGCACGACGAGCACACCCGCCGCGAAGCCCAGCAAGGTGACGACGGCGACCTCGGCCGTCGGGCCGTCCGTGAACGTGCTCAAGACCGCGACTGTCACAGTGTCCGGCAAGCCGACGGTGGTCCTCGTGAACGAGAATGGCTATACCCTGTACTACTTCACCCCTGATACATCCACTGCGGCGAAGTGCACCGCCACGTTCAAGCTTCCCACCGGAAAGGCCTGCACGACGGCGTGGCCGCCGTTGCTGCTCGCAGCTGGGACGCCGAGCTCGACTGCCTCGCTGCCCGGTACCTTGAGCGCGGCGAGTGACGGCAACGGGCGCCAGGTCGAGTACGAGGGGCATCCTCTTTATCACTTCGCTGGTGACACCGCTGCCGGCCAGGCGAACGGGCAA
>JAJYWA010000129.1 GCA_021791755.1 Actinomycetes bacterium
GATGGATAGGGCTGACGAACGTCCCATGATGGCTGCTACCGAGGGCGAGAACGTGCCGGACAGCGACGAGGCAGCCTTGATCGAGAGGCGTGTGATCCAGCTCTTTGCCCTTGTTGGTGAAGCGCTCGTCGGAGCGACCGACGTTCTCTTGAGTGGTGATCGTGAGCTCGGGCGGATCCTGGTGGAACGCGACAACGCCGTTGATGCTCTTTACGGCGACGTCGAGTCAATGGTCCTGAAGCAGATCGCGTCCCAGCGCACGTCGCCTGATGAGCTGCATTTCCTGATCACCGTCCTGAGGATGTTGCCCGAGCTGGAGCGAAGCGGCGACCTGGCTGAGCACGTGGCCCAGCGCGGCGTCCGCGGCCTGGGGCGTGAGATGAGCGCCCGGAGCCGGGGGTTGGTGGAGCGGATGAGCGAGGTGGCCACCAGGATGTGGCGGATGGCCACTGACGCGTACGCGGACCGCTCTGCGAGCCTGGCGGAGAAGCTGGAGCGGCTCGATGACGAGATGGACGATCTGCACGTCACTCTCACCGCCGAGCTTGTCTCCGGTGAGATGCCGTTACCGGTAGCGCTGGAGCTTGCGCTGGTGGCGCGTTTTTACGAGCGCTTCGGCGATCATGCGGTGAACCTTTCTCGCCGTGTGGCAAGGTACCTGGACAAGCGCACCTAGGACGACGAGCAGTGAACGCTATGCGGCATCGGGCCCGAGGGCAACGATCGCTATCCAGCGACGGACGGTCGCCGGCAGCGAGCGCTATGCAGGAACGAGTGAGAACGGCGTCGACAGTGTGACCGCGGAGACCCAGACGTGACCCTCGCACGGCGTTATAGCTGAGCTGGCGGGGGTGAAGTGGACTACCAGGGAGTGGTAGGCGCCAGGAGGTGTCACGTCCACCGTTTCCGCTGGTGGGCATACGGACGGCGCGCCTCCTCCAAGCACGTGGGAGTACATGAAGTACGTGTATGCCTGAGCTCCCGGGGCAAGCGTCACCATCGTATCGGGCACTGTGCTCACCACCTCGTACTGGCCCCGGATGACCGTGGTAGGAAGGAGTGCTCCGCTGGCGCTTACCAGCTGGAGTCCTGGGAACCCATAGAGCGTGCACGGCGCAGCGCCGTGGTTGGTGAGCCCGAATGCTCCGCCGGTGGAACCTGCCGCGCTGCCAGCCGCCAGGAAGAACGCTTGCACTGAAAGCGCCGAGCTCGGGCATCGGGAGATGCTCTGGGGGATTCCCGGGGCGCCGGAGCACGGCGACGGGAAGTTGAAGGTGCGTCCGGCTGAAGCGCCGCTCGTGAAGCGGTACTGGAAGTGAGAGAACACCTCCACCTGCTGGGCATTGGTCGCGCCGGTTGTGGGGTCTTCATACGTCACCGTGCAGGTCTGCGGCTGGCTGGCGGAGAGTGAGACACTGCCGCTGGTGTGGGTGCAGTTGTTGCCGGGCTTGCCGGTGCACGCGCCTGACCAGGCAGTGCCCAGTCCGGCTGCGCTGGTGGGCGTCGCTACCCAGCTGATGCCGCCGGTTGGAGACGTGCCGCCGATCCAGCTGCTGTTATCCAAGCTGATCTTCGTCGGATAGTTGGGCCAGCTGTAGAGCTGTCCCGGTGGCGGGGTGGCGGCAGTGGACACGAAGAGGTCAGGCGTCGACGGTAAAGGAGTTGGCAAAGATGACGGGGGAAGCGTCGTGGTGGTGGTGGTGACCGCTGGTGTGACGAAGCCTCGGCAGTGCGACCGTGTCCACGTGTTCACCGCGACACCGGCTCTGCCGGCAAGCAGGCCGGCTGCTTGGCTCGCGCCGTGCGTCGGGGTCGCGGGCTGGGCCGAACCCGCATGGTGTAGCGAGGAGAGGACTCCTGTGAGCAGCTGCGACCAGGCTCTTGCGAGCTGGTCGACGTCGCCGCGTACGGCTGCCGGCGCGCTTGCGCTCATCGTCGAGAGCTTCTCTCTGGTCTTTGTGAGCCTGCTCGAGCTCCAGGACGAGAGTGTGGTCGAAGGACTCGATCCCGAGGAGCTTGCCGTCTCGAGCGCAGCCATCGTGGGCACGGCCGCAGTGCAGAAGGCCGCCGCAGTCGCCGACCCGCTATGGTGCGAGGAAGGCTGTGACGTACTGCAGCCTCCGAGTGTCAGCGACACCATAGCGACCGACGCGACCATATACGTCCAGGCGGACACGCCGCTATGGTGCACATGCTTGTGCACCAGGCGCTCTCGGTATCGCCGGAGGATCTCTCTGCCTCTCTGGCTGATCATCTCCAACTGGCACTCACTCCTTCAGTAAAATGATAGCACCGAGAAGGCGTGCACCGCTACTGCAGTTTGCCAAGATACAGCTGGTCACGACAGCCGCTACTGCAAATCGAGCCGTTCGAGGAGCAGCTCCGCGATCTGGATGGCATTGAGCGCAGCCCCCTTGCGGAGGTTGTCGCCGCAGATGAACATCGACAGACCGTGGGGCACGCTGGGATCGGGTCGCAGTCGGCCAATGTACGAGACATCGTCGCCGGTTGCCTGCAGTGGAGTAGGAAGCTCCGAGGTGACGACACCCGGTGCGCTAGCGAGAAGGCGGCGCGCATCTTCGCTGCTGAGCGGCGAACGCATCTCCACGTTGATCGAGAGCGAGTGGCCGGTGAACACTGGCACGCGAACGCATGTGCACGACACGTCCAGGTCGGCGATCCCGAGGATCTTCCTGCTTTCGTTCCTGAACTTCTTCTCCTCGTCGGTCTCCTCGTCGACCAGGCTGCCGGCCAGGGGGACGACGTTGAAGGCGATCACCCCTGGGAACACCGCAGGGTCAAGGCCTTGGAGCGGGCCTGTGCCAAAGGTCAGGGAAGCCAGCCCATCCTCGTTGCCTTGGGCAGCCGACACCTGGCGTGCCAGCTCGAGCACTCCTGCCCTCCCAGCGCCGGAAACGGCTTGGTACGTGGACACTACGAGGCGTTTGATGCCGGCTTCCTGGTGCAGTGGCGCCAGGACCGGCATCGCGACCATCGTCGTGCAGTTGGGATTGGCCACTATCCCTTTTGGCATTCTGGACAGCTCGGCAGCATTGACTTCTGAGACCACAAGAGGCACGTCGGGGTCCATTCGCCAGGCGGAGGAGTTGTCCACCACAAGCCCCCCGGCGGCGACGATCCGAGGCGAGAGCGTTCTTGATGCCTCCGCTCCGCAGGAGAGCAGGGCAATGTCTATCCCTGCAAAGTCAGCTCCATCGGCGTCCTCTACCTCTATCTCGGCGCCGGCCCACTTGACCCGTGTGCCGCTCGACCGTGACGTGGCGAAGGCGCGAACGTCGTCGGCGGGGAACTTGCGCTCGTCGAGCAGCCCGAGCATGACACCGCCCACCTGACCAGTTGCCCCGAACACGCCGATTCGCATCCGCCCATTCTACGCGAACGACGGTCGGTCAGCCGAGGCCGAGCTCCTTGTGCAGAGCCTGCACGGCACGCTCCATCTCGGACTCCTTTACGACGCACGACAGGCGGATCGATGACGTTGAGATCATCTCGATGTTGATCCCCGCTCGAGCGAGCACCTCGAACATCGTCGCGCTCACGCCCGGGTTGGTCTTCATGCCCGCTCCCACAATGGACACCCGGGCGATCTCGGAGTCCGAGCGTACCGAGCCCGCCCCGATAACAGGGGCAAGAGACATCGCCACCTCGAGGCTCTCGTCCAAGTCGTCCTTAGGGACGGTGAAGGAGATGTCAGTGGCGCCCTCGGTAGAGGTGTTCTGTACGATCATGTCGACGTTCACCGACCGGTCGGCGAGCGCCCGGAACAGTGACGCGGCAATTCCAGGCTTGTCCGGTACCCCGGTGACGGTCACCTTGGCCTCGGATGCGTCGCTTGTCACTGCGGACACGATTGCTTGCTCCATCTCTGCGCTCTCCTTGTCGATAATGGTGCCTGGCTCCCAGGTGAAACTGGAGCGTACCTCCAGGGGAACCCCATGGTTGCGTGCGAGCTCTACTGAGCGCAGGGCGAGCACCCTTCCACCGCTGGCTGCGATCTCCAGCATCTCCTCGAAGGAGAGGCGGCTGATGCGCCTTGCGTCGGGAACTACCTGCGGATCCGCGCTGAACACCCCGGGCACGTCAGTGTAGATCTCGCAGCAGTCCGCACCGAGCTCGGCAGCGAGCGCGACGGCCGTCGTGTCGGAGCCGCCACGTCCAAGAGTGGTCACGTCGTGTGAGCCGGAGACGCCCTGGAAGCCGGCTACGACTGCCACCTTGCCAGCTCGGAGGGCGTCGCGGATGCGGTTCGCCTTGACCTCTACGATCTTCGCCTTGCCGTGTGCCGAATCGGTGATGATACCTGCCTGGCTTCCGGTCAGCGAGATCGACGCCACCTCGCGGTCGCCGAGGGCCATGCACAGCAGCGCCATGGAGATGCGCTCTCCCGCGGTGAGGAGCATGTCGAGCTCGCGGCCAGGCCTCGGTGAGGCCACCTCGCCAGCGAGCCTGATGAGATCATCGGTGGTCCTTCCCATCGCGCTGACGACGATGACGACCTCGTTGCCATCGCGTACCGTCCTGGCGATGTGATCGGCTACGGCCTTGATCCGTTCGGGGTCCGCGACTGACGTCCCGCCGAACTTCTGGACTACCAGCGCCACTGGATCGTCCTGTGCTTGGCGCACGAAGCGCTCTTTAGTCGTCCGGTCCAAGGCCGCGGAAGGGTCACATCTGCCAGGATACGGCAGGCAAGCCAGGAAGCCCCACTCCGGGCGTGCTCGCGCTGGCGACCAGCCTCGCTCGGGGCGGTCTGATGTCTGGCGCCGCGGTCGGCTACATTGTCTGATCGTGCCATCTGCAAAGCGTGAACGACAGCGCGCGGCTCGCGAAGTCCGCACTGCCCAGATAGCAGCCGCCAAGCGGCGCTCGAAGCGCCTCAAGTGGGGCGCGATAGCGGTTATCGTTGCAGCCGCGATAGTGGGCATATCCATCCTGAACAGCCATGGAGCGAAGACATCGACTGCCACGGCGCACCATCGCAGCTCGCTGTGCCCGCCAGTGAAGGGCAGTGCAACCAGGCGGACCTCCTTCGCGAGCCCGCCCCCTATGTGCATCAGCCCATCCTCCAGCTACCAGGCCGTCTTCACTACAGACCTCGGTTCCTTCACCGTCGCCTTGGACGCGCAGCAGGCGCCTCGTACGGTCAACAACTTTGTCTTCCTCGCCCGCAATCAGTTCTACAATGGGACCATCTTTCACAGGGTGATCCCTGGTTTCGTGGTTCAAGGCGGCGATCCGACCGGCACTGGTACCGGCGGGCCGGGCTATAGCTTCGATGGTCGCTACGTTGGACCGGGGACCCCTTCCAAGAGCGGTTGTGCGGCGCCGAGTGTAGTCACCCATCCGTACAAGCTCGGCTACGTCGCGATGGCAAACTCAGGCAGCCGCTGCACCGACGGCAGCCAGTTCTTCATCGTCGTAGGTTCGCAGGGCGAGAGCCTGCCTAATCAGTACACGATCTTCGGCAAGGTGACCTCTGGCATGTCGGTGGTCGAGAAGATAGCTGCCAACGGCAGCCTCTCGGGTACGCCGACCATCGTGCACAGGATCCTGAAAGTGGTCATCGAGAAGGTTTGAGCGTTCTGCGGCTGGAGTCGGAGCGCTCCTGGCTCGCGCGCCGTTACGAGGGCTTGGCCTCTCAGACAGCCGGCTCCTGGGTCGGCGCAGACGGCAGGTTTAGCTCTGACAGCCGGCTGATCGGGATATTGGACCCACCGAGGAAGACCTTGACGTCGCCCGCGCCAGCTTGGCGCCACGAGCCGTCGGGATCTCTGATGAGCGCGGTGCGCTCCGGGATGCAGGCTATGGGGAAGCGCCCGGCCGCAAGCGTGATGGTGCGATGGGCCTTGCTGTGCACGGACAGGTGGTCGAAGTCAGCGTCATAGTGGGGGAGCACGGCTAGCTCCTCCACAAGGCCGAGCCCCACGGTGAGAGCTCCACCTCGCGGGTCGATCATCGGGTCGCACATCGCCATGGCGCCTGCAGATGAGCCAGCGACTACGGCGCCGTCGCGCCACGCCTCCAGCAACGCCTGCCAGACCCTCGATCCCTTGAGAACCGAT